>JAKBKR010000063.1 GCA_021832495.1 bacterium
TTGCAGTGGCGACCCACGCCCGCTTCCGGCTCCTGAGCCCCCCGACGAAGGCGCCGTAATCGGAGGTTCAGTCCGGCCCTACCCGTCCCCGGCTCAGATAGTCGGAGAGGATGCGGTAGGTTAGTCCCCAGATGTAGAGCTCCCCCGCTGCGTACCCTTCGACCTCGAGGTCGATCCCGCGCCGGGGCAAGGCGACGGTCCGTGTCTCGGTCCGGAGTCCCGAGACGAGGACCCAGTGCACCTCGGAGGCTTCCGGGCCGGGAGCGAGCGTGACCGGTCTCCCGTCCCGAAGATGTCCCACGAAGACGCTCACGATCAAGTGCTGCAGGTTCCCGGGACTCCTTTCTCCGACCAGGGTGGGAGTACCGTCGAGCTCGGAGGCCTCGAGCCCCACCTCCTCCCGGGCTTCGCGCAAAGCGGTCGCCAACAAGGAGGGATCTTCCGGTTCGGCGTGTCCCCCAGGAAAGCTGATCTGTCCCGACCAAGGGTCTCCGTCCCGCTCCTTCCGACGCATGAGGAGGACCTCCCGACCGTGGACACCCTCCCGGAAGACCACGAGGACCGCCGCCCGGTTCTCGCGGGTGGCGCTCACGGCCGGCTCCGGTTCTCCCGAGCGTAGGCGAGCGCCCGCTCCACGGCGTCCCGGGGGGTGGACACCTTCTCGAACAGGTTCTCGTCGACCGGGATCCGTTCGAGGGGCCAACTCTCCAAGAGGAAGACCTTGTGCTTGAGGTCGAGCGCATACGCGATCTCGGTGAGAGTACCGTAAGCCCCGTCAATGGCGATCAGCGCTTCGGCCGTCCGGACGATGATCGCGTTCCGTGCCGTGCTCATGGCGGTGACGATCGGGATGGTGACGTAGGGGTTGGCCGTGTGCCGGTCGCTCGAGGGGAGGACTCCGATGGTCGTGCCGCCCGCCCGAGCCGCCCCCTTGCACACGCTCTCCATGACCCCCCCATGTCCCCCGCACACGATGATCGCACCGCGCTGCGCCGCCAGCGCCCCGACCTCTTCCGCGAGGTGCCGGGCCTTCTCGGGGGGTGTCTCACCGCCGATGACACCCAAAAGGATGGGCCGTTCCACCGGGTCCGACGGCGGGTCCGAAACTTTGACGGAACGGGTCTTCATCGACTCATCGCTTCTCGGATGGGGCGCGCAACTACCGGCGAGCCTTCGGGAGCGGGGAGCGAGAGAGAGGGGTTCCCCTTAACCCTTCCTCCTCGAGAAGGTTGGGGCGGAGATCGCCGAAGAGCGACTTCGTGAGGTAGACCCGGGGAGGGGTTCTAGAGCGGAGGCCCGGAAACTCGCTGCCACCGGCCACCGCCTGACGATACTCATAATATTCGTCTTCGGGGAGGAACCAGACGATCATGTCGTTCGTCCACCGGGTGTTCCGGGTTTCCTGGGGACGGCTGACCAATCCCAAGTGCTCCTCGACGGCGCCGGGGATGTTGAAGACATGCTTTTCGGTGAGCTGCGCGGTGGCCACCACACGGTCCGCCGCCATCTCCTTTGCCAGGAGGTCACCACCACGGTAGAGGCTGAGCACCCGGAGGGTGCCCGGGCCGCGAGCAAGGAACGCAATGGCCCGCGCCGGTCGGTGGAGGCCCTTGAGCACGTCCGAGGATATCCCGAGCAGCTCTGCCACATCTCCCGGGAGTTGCGTGGTGCACCAGGTCGGGTGGACGGCCTTGAGCACGACGTAGTCTTCGCCCATGACTCTGTTAGATATCTAACCAAATAAGGCTATCTCACAAGACGCGGAGTGACCGGTGCGCTCAATCGGGGAGCCGTCCCACGTTCGGGACGGCCTGGGTCGCCTCAGGACCCTTTGAGCTAAGGAAGTAGCTCGCAAGCAGGAGCAGCGCACCCAATCCATACCAGACCACCATCCCCAGCAGGACCGAGGAGGAGAACAAGATGGAGGCGGGGTCGAACTGGATCCCGATGAGCAGCCCCGTCACGAGGACCCCACCCAGCGGCACAAGGGCATTGCGCGAGAGCCCTTCCCGACGCATCCGGAGCAGGGCCGACAGGCTGACGAGGAAGTAGGCCACGAGCGCCCCCAGGGTAAGCATCGAAGGGAGCAGGTTGAGCACGAGCCCCACCGGCGCCGCCAGGGGACCGGTGGTCGACTCCGACCACACTACAAAGCCCGCCGTCACCGTGGCTGAGACCCCCAAGGTAACCACGGGGGCTCGGCCCTTGCCGAAGAGTTGGCTGAGCTGGGGGGGGAGCATCCCATCCCTGCCCATCGCGAAGAAGAGCCGGGCGCAGGTGTTTTCCACCGCGATCAGCGCCCCCATGGAGCTTGTCAGGATGACGATGGCGAGGGGCAGGTCCCAATTGGGTCCGAGGACTGTCGAGAGCCCACCGGTGAACCCGAGACCCCAGTTGGCTTGCGGTACGGCACGGGTGAGGGCTAGAGCGCTCACGATGTAGATGACCGCAGCGATGGCGATGGCGTACACGGTTCCCTTGGCCACATCGCGAGACGGTACCTCTGCCTCCTCTGAGAAGGTGGTCACCGACTCGAAGCCAAGGAAGAGGAATACCGTGAAGATCGCCGAGTAACCCACGGCATTGAGGATGTTCAGCCCTCCCGTCACGGCGGGGACGGGCTGGGCCGGGTGGGCGAAGAGGATCGCCGAGATGAGGACCAGGATCGCCGCCTCGGCCACAAAGAAGAGGAAGGCGATCCGGGTGGATGGCTTCAACCCCAAGGCGTTCACAACGAACACCGCCAGGGCCACCGCGATGGTGACTGGAACGAGGACCCCGACCAGGCTCGGAAAGATGATGGCGAGCGAACTGACGGCGAGCAGGAGGGGGATGGCGGGTCCCAGCAGGTAGAGTATGGTGAGCCCCCAGCCAGCGGCGAAACCTGCGATCGGCGATATCTCACCTCCGACGATGGCATAGGCTCCGCCGGCCTTGAGGTGGTGCCGAGACATCTCCGCAAAGGAAAGGGCGACGAGGACCGCGGCCAGCGCGCCGAGCAACACCCCGACGAAGGCGTAGGACCCCCCCGTCAGGGCGATGACCGGAAAGATCGCGGCCAGGGAGAACGCAGGAGCCATGAACGTGGCCCCGGCGGCCACCAGGTCGAAGAGGCCCATCCGGCGAAGAGGGACCTGGGCGCTGGTCGTGCCGGTCATGACCGTGCGGAGAGGGAGCGTACCAGGTCGTTCACGCTCTTCGTCATGGAATCGGCCAGGCCCTCGGCCTTCTTCCGGTCCCGGGACTCGGCAAAGATCCGATAGATGGGTTCGGTGCCTGACGGGCGGACGAGCACCCAACCCTCCGAAGTTCGCACCTTGACACCATCCAACGTTGTGATCTCGGTGGCTTGCCCCCGGTCCATCATGGAGGGCACTTCGGCCAACACCTTCTCACGGAGTTCGACCGGGCAGGGGACCTTCCGCTTCACGAGGTGGTATGGAGGGAGCTCGGCGATGAGCTCCGAGAGCGGCTTCTGTGTGCGGGCGAGCACGTCGAGGACCGCGGCCAGGGACATGGCCCCGTCCCGAGCCAGCTGGTGGTCGGCGAAGATGAGCCCACCGTTCTCCTCCCCTCCAAAGACCCCCTTGTCCTCTTGCATCGCCCGGGACACGACCGGAGAGCCAACCCGAGTGAAACGGACACGGCCACCGAAGGGGGCGATCGCCTCGGCGACTGCGTCTGAGGAGGTTACTGGGGTCACGACGACCCCGCCACCGTGCTGGCGGACGGTCTCTCGTGCCATCAGCGTGAAGATCTTCTCGCCTGGGACGAACCGCCCTTTCTCATCGATGAAGACGGCGCGGTCAGCGTCCCCATCGTGCGCCACACCGAGGTCGGCGGGCATGGCCCGCATGTGCTGGACCAGCCCCTGCAAGTTCTCCTCTGTAGGCTCCGAATTGTGGCCCGGGAAGGTCCCATCCGGATTGCCGTTCAAAGTGGTGTAGCGCGTGCCCATCCGTTGGAGGAGGACGGGGCTCGTCCCTGTCGAGGCCCCGTTGCCACAGTCGAGAACCACCCGGAACTTCCGTGCCCGTATCGCCTCGACATCGACCCGAGATAGGACGCCGTCTACGTAGCGCTTGATCGCGAGGCCGTCGGTGGACAAGGCACCTATCTCCTGGTACCCCTTGGCGACGAACCGACCTGCGGCGTAGGCCTCCTCGATCGCCCGTTCGGTCGCCCGGGTGAACTCAAGCCCGTCCCCGGCGATCCCTTTCACACCGTTGAACTCGGGGGGATTGTGCGAGGCGGTGACGATGAGCCCGAACGCTGCGCCTAAGGCCTTGACGTTGTATTGGACGGCAGGGGTTGGCAGGACCCCGACCTCGATGACATCGATGCCGCCCATGGCGAGGGCGCCGGCGGCCACCCGACCCAGGGCGGGGCTGGAGGTCCGCGCATCGGTCCCGACCACGGCAGGGCCCATCCCAGAGTGAACGAACGCGACCGCGGAGGCGATATCCGAGACGAACCGGACGGTAAGGGTCTTCCCGACGACCTCGCGGATGCCGTTCGTTCCGAACATGGCCATGGGCGGGAGCGGATTATCTTCTCGGCTATATATCCTGTACCGGGCTCCCGGGATTGCCCACGCGGTGCATACGATGGCGGAAGAGACCCGGTGGATCGCAGACGAGATGGTCGGCAAGCTGGCCCGCTACCTCCGCTTCCTCGGCTATGACGTGGTCTACGCCCATGGGATGAGGGACGGTCAGATCCTGGAACTTTCCCGTAATGAGCAACGGGTGATCTTGACCCGGGACGAGCTTCTCGCCACGCGGGCAAGATCCCTGGGGGTCCTCCTGCGTTCCCTCGATGTTGAAGGGCAGCTCCGGGAGGTGGATCGGGCCTTCCCATCCCTCCGGAAGGAGGTCCAGTTCACCCGTTGCTCGCTTTGCAACGGTCGGTTGGTCCCGGCTGACAGGTCCACTCCCGCCCCTCCCAAAGGGGTTCCCTTGGATGTCTGGACGACGACGCGGGAGGTGAGCGTCTGCCCGTTGTGCGGGCATGCGTTCTGGGAGGGGACGCACACCGAAGAGATCCGACAGGCGCTCTTGCGGGCCTTTCAAGGATGACTCCCACGTACTGGGTCGAACTCTCCGGGGACGCTGCGGAACTCGGCCGCCGGGAACTGGAATCCGTGATGGCGGCGCGTTTTCCCGAGGCCCCACCCCCCAGGGAAGTCCCGGGACGGCCCGGGGTGCAGGAAGTTGAGGTCCCGGATGCACAAACCCTGGCATTCCCATTGGCGTTCTCGCGCCGCATCTTGGCTCCGCTCGCCGAGGGCCCGGTGACCCGGCTTGCGAACGCGCTCTCACGCGAGCCGGACCGGGGGACCATTGCCGTCCGGCTCTTTCCAGGGGATCGGCTACCGGAAGCGTTGGCGGCCGGGGTCGGGAAAGGGTACAAACGGGACGAGGGACGACGCATTGATCTTCGCCATCCGAAGACCACCTATGTGGTCCTCAGGGGCGCCGGGCGGGAAGAATACGTGCTGTGCCGGGAAGAGACGAGAACGGGCCGCGCATTCTTGCGACAACAGCGCCCGGGCGATCTTCCCTTCCGGAAACCGGTCACCCTGTCTCCCCTCCTCGCCCGGGCCCTCGTGAATCTCGCCGCCATTCCCCCGGGGGGAAGCCTCCTCGATCCCTTCTGCGGGACGGGTGCGATCGGGCTCGACAGCGGGATCTTGGGGTACCGAGTCATTGTCTCTGATAAGGATGGACGGATGGTTCGGGGAACGCTCACGAACCTCACCCGGTCCTCGATCGTCCCTACGGCAGTGGCCCAGTGCGACGTCAGTGGTGTCCGCGAAGCCTTGGATGGCCATCTCCCCGTCGATGCCGTGGTCACCGACCCACCGTACGGGAGGGCGTCCTCCACGCACGGGGAACGGGCCATGGATGTGGTCGAGAATGCCTTGCACGTCCTACGCTCGGTGATTCGCCCCGGCGGCCGGTTCGTGTTCATGCTGCCGGTCCCCACGATGCCCGAAAAGGCGTTAGAGGGATGGACGGCCGTCTACCCTCCGCTTCCTCTGCGGGTGCATTCGAGCCTCACCCGATGGGTGTACGTCCTCCGACAGACCTGGGATGGAGCGTAGGGGAGAACCATTGCTCCCGGCAGCTCAAAGCGGGACGCCGCACGCGTCGCAGCGTTCGAGATCGTCGGGGTTCAACACATGGCATTTGGGGCAGGGCACCAGTGCGACCCGGGGCTTCTGCGCAGGGGACGGGGGCGGTGGGGCCGTCCGGGGCACCGGCCTGGATCGGAAATCGTAACGAGGAGGTTCGCTCGGTGGCTCCCGGTACCCGCGGACCGTACGGATCGCAGCTTGGATCTCTTGTTGGACTAAGGATATCTCGACGCCCAATATCCGAAAGGCAAGACGCCCCAAATCCAAGGAGCGGTCGGCCGTACCCACCGTGGTCAGTGCTTCGAGACGGCACTCAAGCTTTGGGATCTCCTCGAAACGGTGGTTGGTCATCCGTTCCCGCACGAAGACCAGGCGGCGGTCCGTGAGGAAGAGGTACCCTCTCATGTCGAGGGACAGCGAATCACTCCACCACCCTCGATCGAATTCCTGCCGGAACGTCCTGGAGGGCCGCCGGGTCATCTGGATGGCCCGCCAGCCATGGAGCACCACCTCCCCATCCTCTCGCTCGAAAGCGTTGATGGCGAGGTCCGGTATGGGTTCCATTGCGCTACCCTCCCAGGGAACCTTGATGCTGTTAAAGCGCTTCGCCAACGTCCGGGGTGCGAACTGGGCCTCAGTAGGAAGGGTAGAACACTCCCAGTGCGGGTATGCTCACCCCGCTTCCACGTTCCATGCGGCCTATGGCGCGAGCCTTGATCGTAGAGCATTGGGAAAGCCGCGCCAACGCGGCCTTCGCATGGCGCTCCCGCACTGCGACGATGAAGCCGATCCCCATGTTGAACGTGCGGTAAAGCTCCTCCGCTGGTAGGCCGGATTGCTCCTTCGCCCATGCAAAGAGTCCGCTCGGCTCCGGCATTCCGTCGAGGGTGAACTGGAGATCGGAGGAAAGCCGCAGGAGGTTCTTCCGGAATCCCCCTCCGGTAATGTGCGCCATGGCGACCGGATACCCCGCCTCGAGCAGGGGTTCCACGCAGGGTGCATAGATGTGCGTGGGCCGCAAGAGGGCACTTCCGAGGGTAAGCCGTTCC
The DNA here is from genome assembly GCA_021832495.1 of bacterium. GTDB lineage: Archaea > Thermoplasmatota > Thermoplasmata > Lutacidiplasmatales > UBA184 > JAJYEA01. The sequence goes on from JAKBKR010000063.1 coordinate 7,189, forward strand.
CCCGGGATGTGCGTGTCCAACGGGATACGGTGGTCCGAGAGGAGCCGCCGCACGAGGGTGTACCCGTTCGCATGGAACCCCGAGGAGGAAAGACCGATGAGCACGTCCCCTGCCCGGAGACGATCTCCCGTGAGCGGGGCCGTACGCGGGGCGAACACGCCGAGCGCCGTGGCGGAGAGATCGTAGCGGGAGGTAAGGAGGCTCGGAACCACGGCCGTCTCGCCACCGAGCAGGTGGGTGCGGGACTTCTTCAGCCCGTCATTGAGCCCCCGGCCTATCTCCCGTAACACTCGGTCCTCGGGTTCCCGGCACATGATGTGGTCGACGAGACCAATGGGAACGGCCCCGATGGCCGAGAGATCGTTCACGTTCACCGCGACCATGTCCTCCGCCACCTCGCGCCATCGTTCGAGCTCCTCGGCGAGGAGCACCTTGGTCCCGACCCCATCCGTGGTCAGGGCGAGCAACTGGTTGCGGTACCGGATGACCCCAGCGAAGGCGCCGGACCCGGTGATCGGGATGCCCCGAGAGGTGGGGGGACGGTATGTAACGGCCTTGTTGAGTGCCCCGATCCCTTTCCGGACCCGTCCGGTGTCGACCCCCGAGCTCGCGTAGGTGACGGGTCCGGTTCGCCAAGGAAGGGGCAATTTCCCCGAGGCAAAGTCCCGGATCACCGAGATCATCAATTCATGCTCGAGCGGACGTTGTCGCTCGGCGAGTTGCTCCGGAGCTTCCCCCGGGAGGATGGGGAAAGAACGCTGGGCGATCGTGGGACCCCGGTCCACATCCGGTGTGACGAGGTGGACCGTGGACCCGGTCGTAGTATCCCCCGATTCTAGAATGGCCTTTTGGACACGGAGACCATACATGCCAGGGCCGCCGAAGCGGGGGAGGAGCGAAGGATGAAGGTTGATGATCCGGCCGGAAAAGCGCTCCAGGACCGGGCCGCGGAGTATCCTCAGGTACCCGGCGAGCACGATGAGCTCGGCGCCTGAGGCCACCAAGTGCGCGGCCAGGGCCGACTCCCAATCCGAGGGCCCCATCGGTGGGGGGGCGATCACGAGCGTCGGAAGACCGAGCCGGGAGGCACGCTCGAGCGCCCGGGCCCCAGGACGGTCCGATGCGACCAGCACCACTCGGCCGGCGATGGTACCGGTGGATACCGCCTCGGCGATCGCCTGCATGGTGGTCCCCTCGCCGGAAACCAGGATGGCGATCCGGAGCGGGTCTTGGGCCATTCCGCTCACCGTTAGAACGACGTGGCGCTGCTGAACGCCACCCCTCGGGTAAGGATCTCAGGCACGACCGGGGCGAAAACTCCTCGTTCATCGGCACAACACAGGAGCTCCCGACCGGTGGATTCCGTCCTCCGCAAGATGCCGAGGATGCTTTCGGTCATGCGCAGGTTGGCGACCGGGTGATGGACCTTTCCGTTCTCGACCCAGTAGGTTCCGTCACGGGTCATGCCGGTCACGATCGTCCTTTGCCGATGCACGAAACGCACATAGTGGAGGCGGGTGACAAAGATCCCGCGACCGAGTCGGGTTATGAGTTCCTCGTGGGATGCGGTCCCCGGCTCGAAGGTGACGTGCCGTGGGACGGGGCCAAGTTGCCCGTAGGGCGCCTCCGGTGGAAGGGCATTCCCTGTGCTCGGAACCCCGGCCCGCGCCGCGGTCAGGAGATCGTGGGCCGGTCCTCGGGCGACACCATGGTCGAAAGCAT
>JAKBKR010000064.1 GCA_021832495.1 bacterium
CATCAAGCCGGGGCGTTTCCGGTCGGTCTGTATGTCGAGTGCGAGAGCCACGAAGTGAAACGCCAACTATCGTGGGGTTGTTGGCCGATCAATAACTATGCCTTCGGCGTGGCCACGGTATAAAAAGCGGTCAAAAAGGTCGAACCCCCCCATTGCGATCGCCTAGGCCCCTCCCTCGAAGACCCCCTACCAAGGGGTAGGCTGCAATCGCTACCGCCCGCGTCGACCCGGGAACCACTTGTCGTATGTCGGGTGATCGACTATCTCCAGGACTACGATATGTCTCTGCTCTCCGACATGGACTACGGTGTAGAGCAAACGCCAGAACGAAGGGAGGTCTTCGACATAGAGATTCCCGGCACCGTATTCGAGTCGAAAGTACCTGGGGATCGAGTCTCTCTTGACAACCTCCCCATGCAGAATGTCAGCGAGGAGAATTGGCCGAAGTGATCGAACTCGCCTTGCAATGGCGGCCCCGTCCTGGATCTCGCCCGATTCGAGACGCTTGAGAGCCGAGGCTGCTGACGGGGCAAGGACGATTTCGCTCGCCCCAAGGCTCATCAGAGTCTCTCGCCCTTGTGGATGATCTCAACTAGCGGAATCGAAGCGGGGGGAACCCAGATCAATCCCTTGCTCCCCTCCGCCACGCTACCATCCGCTCCTAGGAAAGCAATCACGGCATTGAGGCTCTGGCGGGTCGTCGAATGACCCCATCTGGCCAAGACTGCGAGGAGCTGGTTCCGGCTGAGGGGTCCGTCAGCCTCACGAAGGGCGGTCCGGATGTACTCTATCGTTTCAAGGGTTGGGTTAGCTCCCGGTCTCGAGAACTCGGTACGGGGGGCGTGGGCGGACTGTGCCATTGGATGTATGTATGCGTATAGTATATTTAACCATGACCTCCCATCTTCAACCCACGGTGAGGGAGGGGAGGCGCGTCGTGCGGGAAGAGCGGCATCAAAGGGTGGTTTGTTCACGAATGGGTTCTCTCCGACGAGGAAATGTCAGAAGCATGAACTCACAATCCTTTTCTTGGGGAAGCGCATTTGTGGACTGTCTCATGACCAACCTCTTTGCAAGGACTCGGTTGCCAATTGAAACTCCTCGACTGATTCTCCGCTTGCCCACAAGCGGCGACATTCCTGACCTGCGCCGCAGTTTCCGAGACAAACGAACGGCGCGAGCAGCAGGAGCTCTCCTGCACCCTCCCGAGGAGATGACCGACCCTGCGAGGATGGTCAGGCGTACCCTTAGAGAGTACCGTGCAGGGGAACACCTCTCGCTGTCAGTGGTCTTGCGGGAGTCCGGCAAGTGCATCGGCCGCGTGGGACTTCGAGGAGTTATCTGGAACTACCACAAGGTTGAGAGTCTCTCCTTTTGGATTGATCCTCATCAGTGGAACAAGGGGTACGCCACCGAAGCCTCCTGGTTTCTCTGTCGCGAAGCGTTCCAACGGCTTGGCGTCCACCGCATCGGCTCCTCTGCCCTGGACCACAATGGGGCGTCGTTGGCTGTCCACCGAAAGTTGGGTTTCGTACGGGAGGGAAGAGAGCGGTAGGCGGTTTGTGTGAAAGGGAAGTATATGGACATGATCCTCTTCGGTCTGCTGAAGGAAGAACTGCCTGATTGGAACAGGGTGTCATATTCTCGGGAGTGACGAAGCGCGATTCGTTCCACCCAAGTTGGCAGATTCGGGTGGATTCCCGCCGGGAGAGTTCTCCCCCCGGCAGTCCGTTCAAGCGTTGTACTCGCGCATCCCGCGGCAGAAGGGTTCGTACGCACTTGCTTGAGGGCTCACTTGGGGGCATCTCGAGTGATAACCTCGGTGAGCACGTCGAACGGATTGCCGTCAGGATCTGCGAGGGTGACGTAGTCGAACCCTTCGCGGGCAGGTTGGACCATGGTTGCCCCGAGGTCCAGGAGTCGCTGGACTTCCTTCGTCGGCTCGGAGGTGAAGAGGTCAAGGTGGAACCAGTAGACCTGTCGGGGTCCTTCTGGGTCTTTCTGAAGGGCGAGATTAGGCCCCCTTCCAAGGGGATCAGCGATCAACGCCCAGTCGCCTTCAGGAATCTCGTCTGTTCCCCACTCCCCAGGGCCCCGCTTGAGCTTGTATCCGAGATCCCCCTTCCAGAACGAGATCATCTTCTCCCAGTTCTTGCAATCGATGACGATCGTGCCAATCCAGGTTCTTGCATCCTCAACCATGTCTTCGTCATTGAGCTGTGCAATATTGCCCTTTGCGTTGAAAGGCATCGACTGAACTCGCCCTGGGGGTAGTTGAAAGGATGACCGTTATCCCCACTTTTTCGGCCGGCGAACGGGCTCACATGGGGGTCTCGAGGAGGACCCCTACGGAGGGGGGTCGACCGACTGGATGGTGGACACTACCGCCTTCTACGGCCGGGGAACCACTTATCGTAGGTGGGGTGGTCCACGATGTCGAGCAGGAGTATCGAGTGATTCGCTATCGTGTAGAAGCATCGGTGGAATGCGGCGAGATCCACGCAGTAGAGGTTGGTCACCCCGTACCTCTCACGGAAGTAGGCCGGGATGAATGGCTGACGAATGAGCTCCCCCCACTGCCCGTCGTTCCGAAGCCGCAGGATGCAGTTCTGCAGACTCCTCCACACGGCTTGTGCGGGCTGACGACCTTGAATGGCAAGGTCCTCCCACGACTGGTACGCTTGCTTGACATCATCGTGGATGATGATTTCATCGGGGCGAAACGGCATGCCTCGCCCTCAGATCCGCTTTCCTTGGGCCAATGAGTGGAGCAGGCTTGGACTAGTGGTGTGAGTCCACTGTACTCCCTTCGATCCTTCGACGGCTAATCCGAGGTCGAAACAGAACTTCAACGCCCTGTTGAGACGTGCTCGGCTGGTCGTGTGTCCTGACTCCTTGAGGCGCTCCAAGAGCCAATTGCGGCTCACCGGATCGCCTGCTTCCTGGAGGAGCGACATGACGACCTCGGTAGTGCCCAGTGTGATGTCCGGGTGACGGGCTGATGGATGAGCGATTGACATACACTAGGGTACAAGATGTGCCCCCTTATAATATCTTACCATGGGGGAAAGCATCCCGACCTAGATCCCCGGCGTTAAAGGGTGAATATTGCGCGCTCAGGTACAGCAGGATAGCGGTGGCGACGACTGATATCTCCACTCGACTGCTGAGGGCGTGACCAAGTCTGAGATGATACCCTCCGAAGTGTGGGCATCTTACCGGAGGGACATAGAGAGAGCTCTCGGAGACCGTGGCGCGCGGTGGGCCGCCTACAACCGAAAGGAGATTCTCCTTGGGAAGACACACGTCCATCTTCTTGAGGGGAATGAAAGCTCCCCCGTCGGATTCGCGCTATTCCCAAAGGTTTACCCTGTGGGTCTCCAACTCGAGATGCTTTACCTCATGCCGGGCCACAGGACCGCCACTGCGCTCCGGACTTGTCTGGAAGGGTTCATCGGAGGAGGGCGGCTATTCAGTGTCTCTGGGCTGCTCATCGGAGTTTCACGCAGAACGCAGAGGCAGGTGTTCCCAGGGTTGGGATTCCGTTTCATCGAACGGCAAAACCTCTGGATAGACCCGCTCAAAGTGCTAAGACGGGACCGAGCCCTGCCATCCACCCTTCGTCCCTTGCGGAAGTCTGACGAAACGAAGCTACTCCGTGTCCAGTTGGGGGCCTACAAGGACCACATCGACACCGCGTTTGGACCCGGCGCCGACGCATCTGTCTATGGCCCTGATTACGTGCGGTACCTCTTCTCACGAGGGGCGGGAATCGATTTCGGAGCTTCTTTTGTCTCCGAGGACCGCGGGAAGATTGTGGGGGATATCCTTGTGATGGGGGAGAAGGACCATCGTTACATTCACGAACTGAGCCGTACTTGGACAACCGAGTCAGGTCTTCGGCGTGAAATACGGTAGTTGCTATTGTGTTATGACAGTGGCCATTCAGGGCGGACGAGGTTAATCCTTCCTGCACCCGCTTCGGTGTTAACCCGCCCGCTCCCCCCACCAATCGCGCTATATACTTCGTTGTATTATGGCTTGCAGTCGTTGCTATGAGTTGGGCCTTCGAGTACCACGCCAACAATGGGCGCCGCTACCTCTACGCCGTCGAGAAGCGCCGCACGCCCAAGGGTCCTCGCAACACCCGCTACGTCTACCTCGGCACCGCCGAGACCCTCCTGAAGCGCCTCGCCACCCCGGGTAAACCCCTCAAATCCTTCGAATTTGGAAAACTCGCCGCCCTCGTCCATGCCGCCCAGGCGACGGGCCTCCTCGTGGCCCTGTCCCGCCACGTTCCCCGGGGCCTCTTCGACGGCTACTCTGTGGAGCATGTCCTCTTCCTCCAGATGGCGGCCCGTGTCGAGAGACCGCTCAGCCGGGAGGGGATGGCCGAGTGGATCTCCGAGTCCGCCCTGCCCCTGATCCTTCCCGCCACCGGTCACCCCTCCAGTCGCACCATTCGTCGCTACCTCAAGCGCCTCTACGGAGCGGGGGAAGGAGCGAAGCGGGGGGAGGGGCTCCTCTCCCGCGCCGTCACTCACCGGATCGAGACCCACGTATTCAAGGCCCTATGGAAGCAGGGCATCGACCCCCGGTGGATGCTCTTTGACACCACCAATTTCTTCGCGTACCACGAGGAGGGTCATTACCTCAAGCGGGCCCACTCGAAACAGAAGCGCTACGACAAGCTCCATGTGGGGCTGGGTTTGGTCACCCTGGGGAACCTCCCGGTGCTGACCGAGGTGTACCCGGCGAACGAAGGGGATGCCCAGGTCTTTTCCCGGGTCTTTGATGCGCTGGTGAAGCGGTTGGTGGACCTGGAGGTGGCCACCGACCGTCTGGTGATGGTCTTTGACCGGGGGATCAACTCCCTGGAGAACTTCGGGAAGGTGAGGGAGATCATGCATGTGATCGCCGCTTTGAATCGCCAGCAAGGGCAGCCATTCTTCCGGGTCCCCCTGGAAAAGTACGGGCCGGTGGGAACGGACTCGGAGGGGAAACCGGTGCTCGGCTTCCCGGCCCAGTGGAAGGGATTTGGACAGGATTGGCGGGTGCTGGTGACGTACCGGGAGGCGACCGCGAGAAAGGAGGTTAACACCTGGGAGGATGTCCGCACCCGGGTACTGGCCCAGGTAGAAAAGTGGCGCAAGACCCCCGCCCGGAAGGAGAAGGCGCTGTGGCGAAAGCTCACCCAGCTCATTCCGAAGCCCTACCAAGCGGAGTTTGAGGTGACGGTGGAAACGGTGGGGGTCCAGCGGAAGGGGAAGACGGTTCCCGGCTACCTTCCGGTGGTGCGGGTGGCGGCGGAGGCCGAGGAACGTCTCCGAGCCTCCTTCGGGAAGACGGCGGTCATCACCGACCTTCCGGAAGAGGAACTTTCGGCCGAAAAGCTGGTGGAGGGGTTCGTGGCCCGGGCGGAGGTGGAGGAGGACTTCAAGTGGTTGAAGGATGGGCATGTGGTGTCAGTAAAACCGTTCTGGGTGTGGCATGACGCTACGGTGGCGGGACACACGTTCCTGTGCGTCATGGGACTCCTGCTACTCCGCTACCTGCAATGGGAGTTGCGGGAGCTGGATCTGTCGATCAAGGAGTTGGTGAAGGAACTGGAAAGGATCCGGGTGGTACTGGTGCGAGGGGAAGACGGGAAGCCTCAGATGGTGTTGGAACGGATGAGCCGGCGGGGGGCGCTGATGTTCTCCAAGCTGAACCTGGGGAGTTTCATCCCCACCTGAAGGCGAGCGGAGTCTGGCTTGCGATAGGAGTACGTACAACTACAGGGTTCTCCCCGAGAAAATCGCTTCGCTGTCCAAGTACAGCTGAGCGTCGACCCGAGACATCAAGGGAAGGGGCTTGGAAGCGCATTGATCCGAGCATCGCTCTCGGTGTTGGCGAAACGCGGGCTTCGCCGTGTGAACATTGGGGTTACGGTCCTCAACCCCACCGGATCCTACGCGAAGTACCTGCACCTCGGGTTCAGGAAGGAGCAGGGCGAGAAGGGAGAAATGGTGGGGCTTTGGGTGAACGAGGAAGTTCGACGTGACAGGCGTCTCCGGATATTGGGTGAAAGGTAAGATGTCCGCGCAATTGTTCCCCGAGACAGCAAGTCAATTTCATGGATTTGGGCCAAGTCGGTCGGAACCCCCTATTTCGACCGGGTAGGTCCCTTCCTCGATGCCCCCTGGAGGGGGGGGTACCCCCATGTCCACCGGCGTTAAAGGTGCCCTTTCAGCCCGTCGATTTGGGTGCTTTATTCTCAGGTAGGGGTGTCGTTTGATGAAGTAGACAATTCCTCATGTTGCATAGCTTTCCAAGTTTGCCAAGCCTTCTCTACACGTCGTGCATTACTAATCGTAAGTCGGAAGTGTTTAGTTCGCTCAGTGACGACCCACAGACCGTCCGGATGCGCGTCAACTCCGGTGCCGAGAATCGGCCACACATGGATGTTGGAGATGTCCTCGAAAGGAATCCCTCGATCCAATTCTATCACCTTCTCCTGAGTCGCCCTTCTGAAATAGCCGTGAACTTCCCAGTCTGAGATCCTGATTTTGTAAGGCCCATTATGGTTGAGGTCGTATTTTCCAAGCCAATAGAAGGTGACGATAGATATAACCCCGACAGCCATTATCGATTCTATCATCTTGTACGTCTCTTTAGGATGGAGGATTAGATAGTACGAAGCAATCAATAGGGCAAGTATGGACCATAACAACAATCCAAATGGCAAGTAGACCGTTGCCGCAGTGCAATTGTTCTGGTATGTCTCCTCTTTGGAATCCATGTATCTAAGTTGCCGAAAGGCCAATCACAACTGGAGCAGTTGCAGAAAGCACGGCATTTGCACCCATCAAGATTGCAACGGGAGGGGGAACCTTTGCTAGGTCTCCACGAACAGCAGCGCGCCCCAAGAAGAACCAAGTCCAACCCATTCCAATGATTCCCAAGGTGAGTTCATATGGCCATATCACACCCGACAGGAAGTACGGAAGGAGCAAGCCGACGAGAGACCAGACGAGACCGAAAGCTTCCGGTAGCACTACGCATGGAGTGCAAACTGAACTGGTCGGCTGAGTTCCAAACCCTCCTCCAAACGCATTCACAAAGAATTGCAGAGCGTTCTCGACCGTCCCAAAAGCACCACTGATGCTGAGTAATAGGATGATGGCGACTATGACCCCTATGTGCGCGATATCGATCAATTCAGGAGTCGAGGGATCGGGGTTCGTACTACTCCTAAAGTCGCCTGACAGTCCGGGGTTTCCCGAAGATGAAACCAAAGCATTTACGGAATTGATTGCTTGAGCGTTGCTGGGGAACGGTTCCGACTGTGAGGAAGGAACCGTGACTTGGTCGTCGGCAATGCCCAGTAAACTGAACGGCACCGTAAGGGCATCTGCCACCGCTGAGAAGAGCCCACTTGCCACTTGGTTGAGGGCAGACTGTATGTCGGCCAATGGGTTGAAACCTGTGGCGGCTCCAAGAGCATTCGAGATGATGGAAAGCAATCGGTTCAATGAGATGATGTTGAGGATAGGATTCACAACCGACATGACTGTGCTCATGACGTTGGAGAGGGAGTTCACGAATGACTGGATTCCAAACAGGCTGAGTAACAAGGAGCTCGAGTCGACTAGGATGGTTGTGGTGTCGGGTGAGCTTGCGGTAAGGTCTTGGAATAGCTGAGAAAGTGAGGAAGCAATCCCTCCGAGATATGCACCTATGGCGGAAGTAATGACCTTGATGATGGTATGCATCAGCTGCGCCACTTCATTCAAGATGTAGTTGATTAGCGCCTGGAGGGCAGCCTCGACGGCGCTGGCCACCTTCTCCAGCGCGCTGACGGCCGCGTCCTTCGCCGTCTCCGCCAACTGCACCAACCCTTGGCCCACCTCCTCGAAGAACGTCGTGGCCGCCTGGATCCCGCTCCACACCGCGCCGGCGATCCCCACGATCCCGGCCGCAATGGTCTCCCCCAAAGCTACGAAGGCTCCGGAAACCGTGTTCCACAGACACCCGAACCCCGAGCAGGTGGGCTGCGGCGGCGGAGGCGGGGGTGGAGGTTGCGCAAACGAAGTGGGATAGCCAAAGAATCCCCCACTTGAGAGCACTTCGTTTGCAAGGGCTCCGGTGACCACCGTGTTCAGTCCCAACGAAGGGAGTTCGTTGGTCACGTCCTCGAAGTATCCGTTGACCCCCAACTCCCCGTTCGAGGCCGTGGTGTTGTTGTCGAGGAGGGCAGCGAGAAGGTATGTCAGATTGCTGTCGGAAGTGAGGTTTAATGTGATGACGGCCTGGAGGGCGGGGGCGGCCAGTCCGTTCTCCAGGTTGGGTTGAGAGGGCACTCCGCCCCACTGACAGTTGATCGGGCTGGAAGAGCAGGAGGTGTCCGCGTGGACGGTGGCAGAGAACGTTGTTCCAGGACTTATTCCGTTCCCGGGCTTAAAGCTCCCACTCGACGAGACGCCAGAGCACAGGGTGGGACCATTGGAAGTGGTCCCGTCGGGGAACGTGGTTCCCGACTGGGCTACCGCCAAGTTCTGCCAATAGCATGCCAGTTGGGCGAGGGTCAGGCCCGAGATCTGGTCGTTGGCGGATGCCGCAGGAGAGTTGGACTTGGTGGGGAGGGGACTGTTGTTGAGGATGGCCTGGCCGAGCACCGAATTGAAGAATTGGGAGCGGGGTACGAGGAAGTTGACGAGCTGACCCTGGGGGCCGTTCGGGGCCGTGATCGGAGAGGCATACGTGCCACCCCAGGGGAAGGGTATCCCCGAGGACGAAAGGGAAGAGCCCGAGATATTGGCCACGATGAGATCGAAATCCTGCTCGCCCACGTACCTGAGTTTCGGAATTAGTCCGATCCACCGTCAGAGAAACTGTGGCCCCTAAACTCAGT
>JAKBKR010000065.1 GCA_021832495.1 bacterium
CTGGCTCTTCGCCGGGATGGATGGGTACCGCACGACCCTTCGGAACTTCTCAAAGTTGGAGCGGAGGGGGGCCGAGGTGACGGACCTTCAGGTCTACTTCGCCGATTCGGACCAGTCCTGCGCAAGTAGCATCCGGGTCCTCCACGATGCGGACGACACCCGCGGTCAATCGATCGCCCGGGGGGTGTTCAAGGACTCAGCGCGCGGAACGCTCACCGGAATGATGCGGATCGACCCCTCCGTGAAGAAGATCTATTCTTACCTATCCGAGCATGCGATGCTCCTGTCGAAGACGGCCCGGGCCGAGACCGCCCCCGGGATGGAGATCCACTCTTCGAACGATGTCAAGGCGGCCCATTCGTCCTCGGTAGCGCCGCTCGATCCCGAACGGGTCTTCTACATCGAATCGCGGGGATTCCCGGAGGCCTTGGCCGTCCGATTCATCGTCGACGGTTTTCTCTCCTCAGTCCTGTCGAAGTCCCCGTTGGAAGGGGTCGATACCGTGCTGACCGGCCTTCTGGACGCCCGCTGGGGAGGACAGCACCCGACGTGGAACGGACGCGGCTGGAGCCAAGACCTCAACCCGGGCACGGCGATCTGGAAGACATCGGGAGAGGAACGGTTCGACGAGAAACTACGCGGAGCGTAGCGCGTACCGCAAGATCGCCGCCACACCGCCCAACGCCTGCAACCTACGCCCGGGTTCTCCTTCGTGCCGTACGATGAGGATCCTTCCGCCGGAGGCCCGGACGGAGTCGAGGCACTTTCCGATGGCGGGTTCCCGAAGCCGGTTGTCGAGGGCCAGCAGGAGCTCCACGGCCCCGGAACCCGCCACGGTTTGAACGCCGGCGGCCCCCACGGCCGTCATGTTGGGCGTTCCTAGGAGGCTGACGAGGCGCTCCACTTCCCTCGCCTCCTCAGCCGAGAGCGAGCCGGAGAGCGCCTGTTCGGCCTTTCCGGACCGCAGGAGCTCGTTCACACCGATGAGCGCGGCCTCGGAAGTAGACTCGACGACTGGAGGAGGTCCTGGCCGCTTGCGGGACCGCCAGAGCTTGGCGAGCGACTCTTTGCAGAATCCCGGACCCGAGATGACAAGGCCTTGGGCTTCCGCCACCTCCTTCTCGAGGATCGTTGCGATCCCTTCGAGGTACTGCGTATCCTCCTTCTCCCGCTTGGCCCCTCCAGACTTCACGTACTTTCCCGTTCCCCGACGGGTGTTCTCCACAACCACCTCCATGGATCGGCCACGGATCCGGACGATCGCCCCCTCGCTCCAGTCAAGGCACACCACGAGCAGCCGAGGTTCGTGCTTTCCCTTCTGGCCTTCCTCAAGGAGGGCCCAATCGGCCGCTCTCAGCTCGGGCTTCGTAAGGGAGACCACGGCCCCCTCCTCAAGGTCCAGCGTGTGGTGTCGACCGATGTCGAAAGGCCCTTCGGTGATCGGGCCGGTGATGCGGAGATGGCCGGAGAACTCATGGAACTCGATCTTTTCGACCCGCACGCTCAGGAAGACGGGCCGCCGCTCTTTCTGGGCCTCCGGGGTGTCCGAGGGTGCCTCCGGATCCCGGCGGTGCGTGAAGGCCCCCAGGCTGTCCCCGGGCAACACGAGGTGGGAAAGGCGCCATAGGTCGCTCCCGGTCTCGACCCGGAGCTTGAGAAAGTTGGTCTTCTTGTCGATGGCGAGAACCTGCACGCCGGATGGCATTTGACGGATTAATATAACTCATGGTCTTTGCGAAGCTCGTGCCCGAAGAAGAGCCGATCGCGCCGGTGGACACCCATGCAGAGACCCGGATGGTCCGAACCTCCATCCCCGCGGCCGATGCCCTGATCGGGGTCCACCACCCGGTGCTCAGTCACGGGTTCGTCGCCCTGGTCGACTACATGGGGGACGACAAAGCCATCGTCCAGGCGGCCCGCGTCTCCTACGGCCAAGGGACCAAGTCCACCCGTTCCGACCGAGCCCTCATCCGGTATCTCATGCGGCATCACCATACGACCCCGTTCGAGATGGTGGAGTTCAAGTTCCTCGTCCGGCTCCCTATTTATGTGGCCCGGCAATGGGTTCGCCACCGAACGGTCTCGCTCAACGAGATTTCGTACCGCTATTCCATCGCCCCGGACGAGTACGAGGTACCTCGGCCGGAATCGATCCGGGCTCAGAGCCAAAAGAACCGCCAAGGTCGATCGACAGAACCTATGGATCCCAAGGTCGTCGAGCAGTACCGTCAGCAGGTGGAAGAGATCTGTGACGATGCCTATGCAAAGTACGAGGGATTCTTGGGACTCGGCGTGGCACGGGAACTCGCACGCATCGTACTTCCCGTCGGTTTCTACACGGAGTGGTATTGGAAGATCAACCTCCACAACCTTTTCCACTTCCTCAAGCTGCGCTTGGATGATCACGCCCAGGAGGAGATCCGGGAGTACTCCCAGGTCATCGCAAGGATCGCTCGCACGGTGGCCCCGGTAGCGTTCGAGGCCTTCGAGGACTTCGACCTTGGAGCCCAATCCTTCAGCCGGAGCGAACAAGAGGCCCTGGCGCACATCCTCTCGGGTCTGGAAGTGCAGGAGGCTTGCTTGAAGGCAGGTCTTCCCCTCGCCCGGGAAGACGGAAAGCCCATGACCACGGGAGAAGGGGTAGAGTTCTTGGACAAGCTAACTCGCCTACGCGCACTCGGTCAACCACGCTAGGGCCCCTTTCTATTCACAGTTTGGGCACGCCAAGGAAAGAGTTTGGAAGGGGAGACATGCTCCCTCCCCTTCCGGACCTGTTCGAGGACTTATCGATCCTGCCAGATTAAGCGTGGCCTCTACCGGGGGGGAGGGGCGCCCGATGGTCCGCCAAAGGTCGGTTCAGACGCGGGTGTGGGTCCCGAAGTGGTGCTGGAGCCCGTGCCCTGGGCCGGAGGGGGGACGCCCGGGCTCTGCTTCCGGCGCCAAAGGAGCGCCAAGAAGGCTAGGGCCAAGGCAGCGATCCCCACCACGACCGCGATGATGAAGTAGGTCTGCAGGTCCGACTGCGATGCCACGGCGGGTCCCGGCTTCACCACTTGGGTGAACTGGCAACCCACGGTCACATCACTGCCCGACACCGTTACCGACCCGGAGGTTCCCGACCCGCAGGATAGGGTGTATCCTGAGATCGAGGCCACCGAATAGCCGTACGTGCCGTTGGTCTCGGAGAATGTGAGGGAGGGTCCGGCCGTCGATTGGGTAACCCCGTTGACGGTGGCCGACCAGACCACGCCACCACTCAGTCCGCCTTCTTCCACGGTCACTGTGTACTTCACCGGTGTGAACGTGACCGAGATGGTGTAGTTCCCGCTGATAGAGACCGAACCGGAGGCGGGGCTGACAGTGTATCCAGCGACCCCGTTCACCGCGAAGCTGTACGTCCCGGCAATGGTCGTGTAGACCAGTGCGGTCCCAGCCAACGCATTCTGGGGTACCCCGTTGAAGGAGGCCGTCCAGTTCGCCCCTGAGGCAAGCCCGGATTCCTGTATCGTCACCGTGTAGGTGGGCTTTGGCGGGTTCAGGTTCGTGAAGGTGATCCACAGCGTGTAGTTCCCCGTCACGTTGACCGACCCGCTCGCGGGACTCGCCGAGTAGCCCGACACGGTGCCCACTTGGTAGTTGTAGACACCCTTGGTCACCGAATAGGCGAGCGAGGTCGCGCTCCCCGACTGGGCGACGCCATTGAACGTCGCCGACCAGGTCGTGTTCGTGGGAAGACCCGTCTCCGACAGCGTGATCGCATAGTACTGTGGCTTCGGTGGGATCAAGCTGAAGAAGATGGTCTCGTTCGTGGAAAGCACAGTTCCTCCCGTTACGGTCCCAGTGGTTGGGTTACTCGAATAACCAGCCACGGCGGGGATCGAGAAGGTGGATGCGCCCGGGGTCGCGTCGAGGACCATCCAAGTGTTCGTGGTGGAGTAGGTGGACCCGTTCAGGGTGACCGACCAGCTTGTTCCCGAGGGCAGTCCCACTTCGTTGAAGTAGACGGCGGTATCGCCCATGCGGGCGCCGAGGGGGTAGTAGTCCCATACGCCATCAGAGACGTAGTAGGGGTTGAGATGGCCTTGGGCATTGTAGGAATGCCAGTCTGCCCAGTAGTTCCCGATCTTGGCCGAGGAGTTGAAGTAGTTCCCCGGGACGGTGAATGCCTGGATGTGGAGCTCGTTGTAGACCGATGTCGCCCCGTTGTCCCCGACGAAGTTGTTGTTATAGACAAAGTTGGCACGGCCGCTCTCAATGTCGACTCCATAGGAAGAATCCGCCACGAAGGCCGAGGTGAAGATGGCGTTCTGGAAGGCGCCGTCGTTGATCTGCACTCCTTCGACATCTTGGAAGGTCCCGACGCCCGCGAAGATACCGTCCGAGGTCCCGTTGAGGACCATGCCATAGTCACCCTTCGAGGCGTTCAGCCCATTGACGAGCAAGTTGGAGGAGTAGTAGTCGTAGAGCCCCATCGGATAGTCCGTGGCAGTGACGGCCAAGATCGTGACCTTGGACGAACGTTCCGTGACGACCGCGGAGACGGGCCATCCGAAGTAGTTCAGTCCCGACCAAGGTGATGACAAGGTGGAATTGGTCGCCGTGACGGTCTCGACCATATCACTAGTCGAGTAGTCAACCTCGATGCCAAGGCTCCAGCCACTGGCCGTGATAGAGTTCACGGTGACATCCTGAGTCCGAACAAGGGCTACTCCTTCAGATTCGTTCGTGGCGACCGTGGTGGTCACGACGTCCCCTTGGGAGTAGGCGATCTCGACCCCAAGAGCACCATTGGTGGCTGTCGTGGTGGTCACTGTGGCAGAGTTTGTCCGATAGAGGTATACTCCCACTCCGGTGGCGATCGATACCTGGGACACACTAACGGTCCCGCTTCCGTAGTCGATGTACACCGCGTAGTCGGTAAAGGATGCGCTAATGGATGAAACGGTGATCCCGTCGATGTACTCGAGTTCGATACCATAGATGGACCAAGCCAGCGTCCCGGTCATCGTGACCCCGGAAATGGCATAGTTCGAACCCTGGCGTGCATACAGTACGTAAAGGTTGGTCACCGGCATTGGGGTCCCCTCGAGTGCGGTCAAAGTGCTTACAGTGACATTAGAGGTACTCACTAGGTACACTCCGTAAACGGACGTGGAATTCTCGAAGCGTTCTGTAAGTTGGGAAAGCGTCAGGTGATTGGCTCCGGAAGCGAGGACACCATAGTTTTCGCCGAAACCAGTCAGATAGTCGTACCAGAAGTCGAATGTCGCTCCGGTGACCGTGACGTTCGTCGAACCAGTTAAGTAAACGCTGTACAATGTGGAGTTTGTCACCAAGGAAGTTATGGATAACTGATTGTCATAGTAGGATTGAATCCCATAATCCGTGTCATTGAGTTCCACGTTGGATATGCTCGCGTAATCGCAATAGGCTCCATAGTAACCATACAGCAGACCGTAAACGTTCGCATAAGCACGGAAGTTGCTGATGTTCGTGTAGTTTGAGTACACAGCATATACCCCGAAGTACCCACCTTGCCACAACGAGGCGGATGTAACCGTGGTACCAAGGTTGTCGGCAAGTTCAACCGCGACGTACACGACCTGAGTGGCGTTGAGGGTCGAGACAGTATCGTGGTTGGACACCTGAAGGATCGCTCCGTAGCTGTCGAACCCGGACATACCGAGCTGGCTGATCGATGTGGATTCGACTCCCGGAACGTTGTAGTATGCTGCCGGCCCAAGACCATTGAATGACCCCGCTTGAACGGCCTGGGAGCCACCCCCAGTCACATTGACCCACGTGTATTCCCCATTGGAGGAAGCATACGCATACACTCCGAGGCCGGACTGAGCAGTGTCTCCCCAGATGATGGTTCCATGGGACCCGATGTCCGAGACGCCAATCCCCCCATTCAATGCCACGACGTTCTTTGCCGTCGTGGTGATGGAGTCACCATTCCAGACCCCGTACGAACAGTAGGAATTGACATTGTCTGCCAATGCGTTGGTATCCTTCCACAGGAAGATGGCGGGAGCGCCATTGAGCAGGGTGCAGGTGCCCATCAGCGATTCGTTGGTCACGACCGGGGAAGCACTGTCGAAGATGTTGATGTTCTCGGTAAGGTTGTTGTAGCCGACAAGGAGGGAAGGCGGCTGGTCGCCTACCAATCCGCATGCGGGATAGCAGGTCGTGTTGACATCATAAATGTAGTTCGCACTCGTGCCGCTATCTCCACCCTGCCAGACGTTGTTCACGTGGACCGTGTGGCTCAATCCCTGCGCCTGGAAAATCCCGAACTCGGGATACCGATAGTCGTTGAGGTGGTTGAAGGTGTAGTTCAAGTTGACTCCGAGGTTCGAGAAAACATATGGGGCAACAGACGAACCCGAGACGTTCTTCGCAAGGCTGGCCGCCTGGGCATCTCCGTTCATGTAGAGCGGGGCATTGATGTGCCCCGGAGACGACGTCATGGTGATGAAATAACTCGACTGGCTCGTGGAGAATGGGGTGCCGTTGTACTCGCTCTCCTCGGGTGCGAACGCCTGTACATAGTACTGCGTGCCCGGCTTGATCACGGGCGGAAGGTAGGTGTTGAAGGCTCCCGTGTTCGTGGTGGGGACCCAACTCATGTTGTACGCGATAGGTCCGGGGGCGATGTTGCTCACGAAGACGAATCCGTAGTTGGGGCTGATGCCGCCCTTGAACTGTATGTCGCCGACGGGGACTTGGACCTGGGGCTCCGAACCCCACAGACCATAGAGGAAGCTTGGACCGGCGTTGATCTCCTCCACATGGCTTGCCGTCCAGTACCCTGCGATACCCGCCGATGTCTCCCCAGTATCCGTTCCGAAGTCATACGCGGAAGGAACGCTCTTCCAGCCGCCCGCCGAGACGTTCGAGTACTCGAGCGACATGGAGCCGTTGAGCGAGGTGAAGAGGGCATTGTCCCCACCGATCTGCCCACAGAAGGTGAGCTCGGAGTCGTAGAAGATTCCCGCCGGGGATGACTCCTTTCCATTGACCTGGAATCCGACCGGGTTTGCGAAATTGGCCGGGGCGGAGAAGACCGGGTTGCTCTCCACGCCCGTGTAGTGGAAACCGTTCGCTCCGACGAAGTTGTATCCGAAGACGATCTGGTCGTTCCCATTGGGCGCCACGGTCGCGTTATTGTATAGCTGGATGGTCAGAGGGTAGTCCGCGGGGGAGATCGGGATGGTGCTTCCCACGCACTGGTAAACCCCACCGTAGGTCGAGAGCATCAGGGTGATATTCGCGGTTGGGCAACCGCCGGGGAGGAATGTAGTTCCGGGGGTAATGTAGAAGCCGCCCCCCGCGCTTGCGTTGAAGATATCATCAACGAAATGAATACCAGTGTCGTTGAAGTTGATCACGTTCTGCGTCCAAAAGACTCCGTCGGCCACGCCTGGAAGCGTTACGTTCGAAACGACCGTGTTCAACTGGATGCCGAACTCATAGACCGATCCCACTTCTCCCAAGTTGGCCCCCCCAGGATTGATGACAGTGTAGGATGCGGGGCCGGTGGCATTCGGGGGCGCATTGAAGGTGATCTGCCCGAGCACGTGCGAGGTATTGTAGGCATACGGGCCGTTGGAGCCCAGGCCAAGGTCAGAGATCCCCATGGGAGCCGGCTGGGCGCCGTAGAAGGGGTTGATGGTCCCGACCACTTGGTGGGGATCCTTGACGATATTCATATTTGGGTACGATGTGAGGGGTAGGAGATTACGGGTGGCTGGGGAGTGCACGCCCAAAATGCGCTGGGCCCATGGGGCTTGGTTCTGGGTGGCAATGGACGGTGGGGAAGGGGAGGAAGGGTTCGTCGGGTTGAGGGAACTCTGGGACGGGTTGAACAAATTACCGTGGGAGCTTGATCCGGTGGCGGCATTTGACAATGGGTGCGACGAAGGAGAGGACGCTGCCGGTGTGCTGGCATGGGACAACTGCGAAGGAACTATCCCCGGGGAGAACGCCATGAGGAAACTGAGGGCGATCACGGCGACGGTCAGCAGATACTTCTGGCGGGTTACGACGCTTGACATAGCGACCGTCACGTTGGGACCCGTATATTAGCCTTTTGATGTGTTAATTCTTCCCACGCCAAGGAGAGTTACGGCTGCAGGGCTCGCATGGGGATGGAGGTCGAACGGGCCGTTCACCGGGTGCTTACGGGTACCTTTCCCTCGGTATCAGGAAGAGAGGGTGGCCCATAGGGTGTGTCCAAGCCGAGCCAAAGCATGCCCAAACCGAGGAAGGTTGCGACAGTACCGATGGCCATGGACAAGGTCGCATACCAGCCCCACGTCGGGTAGACCGTCACGAAGAATATGGTGGAACCCGCGGCCGGAGCCGTAAGATGGGCCACTATGTTCAACATGACGCCCACTCCAAAGCCGAGGATGACCAAGAAGGAGGCGCCCACCAAGTATCCCGCCCGCCGGTTGCCGAACGAGCCCTGGGCTGCTGCCATGTGGGACCCGGAGGAGACCGACGCTTTAAAGCCTTCGCGGGAAGCGGCGCTCGACCGGGAGGGCGGGCCTCCGGTCGGAGGATGCGGTGCAACGAAGTCGGATTCGTCGCGCTCTGTACGGCGCTAGGTTTATCTGCTCCCATGCCATGTTAAATCATGGTGTGGCCAGGGATGATGACCGAGACCACAGAAATGGAATCGGGCGCCGATGCTTCGGACCGCATCCAGCTCGCGCAGTTGTGCCGGGGATTCCTCATCTTGAACGAGGTCGACGCATATCACGCCCGGCAGTTCCTGGTGACCTTCCTTCAAGAGGCCACGTCGAGCGAATCGTAGGGCTGCCGCCTCAATGGGGACGGGCCGCTTCCCGTTTCTGCAGCAG
>JAKBKR010000066.1 GCA_021832495.1 bacterium
CAAAGCCGGGGGGCATCGCGCTCTGCGTGACTTGGGTCAGAATGGACGTACCCTCATGGATCTGCAGTGCCGCTCGGCCACGGCATTAGCCGGTACGATACCATCGATTCTCCGGACCACGCGCCCGTACCCCCCTCATCATGGAGGCTGCGAAAGGCTTGAGTTAGAGATTAAATACCCAAGCCGGAGTGATTGGACTGCGGAGGGCCCAGAAGAACGGTACTCGCTTTCCCGGGGAGAGTTCGCCGCCGACCGCGGTGCTCCGAGAGCGAGAGCGCATTGGGTTGCCTCCAGTCGATTGCTGTTCGGACCTATTCCCGGGAAGGGGAGTCCCGCTCCGACTCTTCGTGGTTCGAAACCCAAGGTGGTGAGAAAGGTGTCCTCGCGGCGTAACGCTCGTGAAACCGGGCAGAATGTGGCTCCCTTTGTCTGGGAGGAGACGATCCGCCTGATCGAGCGGGCGAACGGCAGGCCGCCAAGTGCGATGCTATTCAACAAGATTGTCTCGCTGACGTACTTCCGAGCGGCGGACCAAGGCTTGGAACTGACGATCCCGTACTCGTGGTACAAGTACGGTCCCGAGGCGGTCGTTCCAAGCTCCGCGGTTCGCTTCTCCTCGAGTCTGGGGCCGCCTCCAGACTCCCCCGACGAAGACGACTGGGAAGAGGTACCCGAAGTAGTACCAGACCGAGTCACGACGCTCGTCGAGTGGCGAGGAGATCTCGGGGCGCACGACCTCCCAGAGACTACGACCGCCCTCCTGCGCCGGACCATCGAGGAACTCGTAAGCGAGTTCGCGGGTCCCGGCAAGGCGGAGCTGGCTGTCGACGAGGTCTACGGGAGGGCGCCCTTTACTTTCCAGCAGGAGTTCCGCAACATCCGTATCGCGCTGGGCACAACGGGCCGTGGATCCTCCAGACAGCAAGAGCTTCAGAAGGCAGGCCCTTGGCCATCCCTCAACAGGGCGCTCGACACATTCCCCAAGAAGAGTTTCCCAGAGGTCGCGGAGTACGTTGCACCGCTGCGACGCTCCTTCGAGCTGGCTTGGACGGGAGGGAACGGCAAAGACAGAAACCTAGCGACCGAGTTGGTCGAGAACTTTTGGTTGGCATTCTGTGCCCAGCTTCGGGTCCACAAGGAAGGGCACCATCTCGTCGAGCGCCGTGTGTTGGAGGCATGGGAGGAGATTGCGGAGCTTCGGTTCGAGCGCTTCCGACGAAACTTCGGGGATATCGTTGTTGAAATCGGCGCTCGCCATCATGAGGCTCTGGGTGACCCCATCCTCTCTCCCCTCGTCGAGGAGCGGCAGACGGAGCAGGAAGTGGAGCGACGGGCCATCGACGACGCAGGGGAGACCCTCCTCTCCCTGGACGAGACCCTGGGAAGGATTCACGCCGGAAGGTAGGGGGCGTGCCACTTGTCCGGTCCCCCCGTCGTTCTGGATACCTGCGTCTTCCGGGACAAGCACTTCCTCTACAAGCTGGCGAAGTATCGAGGGGACAAGATCCTGCCCCCGGTGGCGCTGAGCGAACTCACCTATCACTTCCTCTCCAAAGGGAAGGAAGAGAGCGAGGTCCATCGCCTCCTTAGAGCAGCCGGAATCGAACAGGCACGGATGGGTCCCCGGGAGGCCACGGCTGCCGCCCGGTTCGGAAGTTCCCAAGGGGAGTGGTCTCGAAAGTGGAGGGACTACATGATCGGTGCGCATGCAGAGGAAGCACCAATCCTCCTCATCACCCACAACATCCGCGACTTCACGTTCATCCCCCGTAGGGTCCTGGCTCCGCCCGAGTTCTGCGACACTTACGGCCTGGGGTGATGCTCGTCCCCGCCCCTCTTCCCCGTGACAGATGAACCGGCGGGGAGGAGAGCGGAAGGCAGGGTGTATTGCTCTCCCCTGAGGCGCTGTGTCTGAGCAGATTCCAACTCCGGCGCCCATCCCGGGCTCCCAGGGTCTTTGCGCCACGCCGATTCACGGGAAATGTAGTCCTCTGCGCGACAAACCAGGAGCGACGTGCTCATCGCTCCGCCAAGAGGTCCTCCCCGGGTCCAAGGTTTGCGCGCCGTCTCTTGCCGACCGTGCCACCTTGCCGCGTCCATTCTGAAGGGGGGGATGTAGGGCCGAAAGGCGGCAAGGCAAGGAGGGTGGCAAGGTGTTGCCACAGCCTTCGGAGAGGTGGTGCGACGAGTCATTGGTACTGCGGGAATCCCCGTAGCGACACGAACTACACACTGCCCCAATCCGAGCCACGAAACGACGGCTCTGCAACGCATCGAATACGTCCAGGGGCTGTCCAGGACCCAGTACGAGGTGTCCTCGGAATCCGTACACGAGTTGATCACAGTACGGCACCTCCCACAGGACCCTCTGGAGATGGACCCCGATGCTCAGAGTGGAGGGTGGGAGGGACCCAAGAGCAGCGCGAAGTGTGCGAGCGGAGCGAGCGCACGAGCGATGCGAATGTGAGGGACCCGCCCCGACCCGGGGAGGGGGACCCTTGGCTTCCCCGCGCACCCTTACCCTTCCCCACCCCGACCCGCGCGGGGAAGCGAAAGGGGGAGGGGGCGGACGACGTGCGGTTGTCGACAGCCTGACCGTATCGTTCGTCCTTCGCGAGGGTGGAAGGAACCAGGCACCGGGCAGGGTCAGGCGAGGATTGCCGGAAGAAGGCCCTTGAGGAAGGGGATCACGCGCTCGCGGTGCTTCTGGAAAGTAGTCGTGTCGATGGGCTTGAGGAGCAGCGGGCGGACATCCTCCTCCAAGAGCAGGGCTTCACGCTCGTCGAACCGCTCGGCCTGTTCTCGGTATCGAACGGTTCCCAGTATGGCTCGTCGCGTCTTCTCGACGATCTTCGCCTCATGCTCCTCAGCCCGGAGCCCCCGGTCCCTCTCCAGCAAGTAGAGGTCCACGAGGTCGCGGCTCTTCGCGGCGGTGCGTGTGAGTATCGCTCGGCACTTCTCGACGAGGATCTCGCGTGGGTCGTAGGCGGTTACCGGAATGGAGGCCGCGTACCCCGCCGCTGGGTCCCCTTCCAAGAGACGGAAGCTGGCCGGGAGATCCCCTTGGAGGAGGCTCCTTGCCTCGGTGGCCAGCGTCGGGTAGAGGAGTGGCTCCTCGAAGTTCAACTGGACCTTGACGAGCCCGTTCATCGCCGAGGGAGAGGGGTAGCGCAGGTTCACGGTCATCATGCGGTTGCTCCGCCCGTACCGGAGGAACTCCGGGTGTTCGGCGCGGTACCCTTGGGCCCTTGCCCAGGCCCGGAACCACTTCTCGAGCTCCCGTTGCGTCGGCCGGACCCGTCGGCGGAAGGCCTTCGTTCCCTTCCTGGTCAGCGACGGTGTCGATGGGGCGATCCAGGTGAAGTCGAGGTCGGTGGAGAACCGAGGGTAGTCGAGGTAACACTTGATGAGGCACGTCCCGCCCTTGAACGCGAGATGCGGGCCGAAGGTGGGGTCCCGAACGAGGCTCCCGAGAAGAGCGTGGAGCCGAACGTCCTTCTCGAGAAGCTCCTGGTCCTTCACGCCCAGGTGCTGGGCGAGCATCGGGACGAAGGACCTCACAGGCGGTCCTCCAGGGTCCGACGGACCTCTTCGGGGTAGTGAGGAAGGTATCGGCGGACCTTCCCGAGGTCCACGGTCGGCAGGTGGTCCGTCCACACGAGGGCCGCCGAGCGCCCCTTACGGGTCCGCCAGACGTCTAGGTAGGCGAGGTCGAGGAGGGTCTTCTCGGGGTCGCTGATGAGGTAGCTCCCTCGCCGGACGAGCCCGAACCCGAAGAGCTCCGGGCCCCACTTGTGGATCACGAAGCGACGGCTCCCGATCGGGACCCCGCGGATGCGGTAGAACGTGCGGCTCACGACCGTCTCCTCTCGACGGTCCTCGTGCGTGAGCCCGTGGAGACGGAGCGCGGTCTCGAGACCGAAGTACCATTCCCCGATCCCCTTGGCCCTGGCGGCGAGCGCGAAGAGCTCGAGGGCGTCGTGCCGCTCGGTGCCCAACCGTACCTCCTCAGCGGTCCGAACATAGTAGAAGCCGCGGAAGAGGGGAAGGAGGTAGCGCTCACGGCGGAGATGGCGGAGAGCGTTCTCGGGCTTCGCTCCGATGCGTCGGGCCATTTCGGAGATGGCCCGCCCGGTCAGGAACTCTCTCCCCTCCCGGGCAGCGACTTCCCAGAGAGCGGTGCTCCGTGTCCTGCCCGTCATAGCACAGAAGGACGTAAAGTGTCCTTCTGTGATATAGTTTCCTGCTGGGACCGAGAAAGCCCCACATAGGGGGGACCTGGTGAACCACCTTCCCGCGAACGCTCCACACTTCGCGGAGACCGGCGGACCGACACGCACATCTTCCCCCTCCTGTGGTGCCGACCTGAGGATGCCACACATGGGAAGGGCGGGACGTCGCCAGCCACGCGTGAGCCCCGAGTCGCTCAAGCAGATGCCTAGGACGGCTCTCGAGCGTTTGGCTCGGAAGCTGCTCCAAGAGAGAGAAGGGGGGCTACCCTCGCCTCGTGTCGACCCGGACAAGGTCTCGGCTGACGTGTCATCCGCCCTCGACATCGATTGGGAGTCGCCCATTCGAGGCGCCGAACGGCAGGTCGCAGAGCACGCCCGCGCGGCCCGCCAGGACCTGAAGGGAGGTCGCTGGGAGGCAGCGATGCTTCGGGCGGCGGGGGTCGTGGAGGGATTTGCCGACGACTACGATCCCGGGGAAGACCAAGAGGGAGAGCTGACCTGGGACCTCCAAGATGCCGTAAAGGTCGTGGACGACGGCCTGAAGCATGTACGCTCCCAGCGCTCGAGGGATCGCGCTATTGGCGCGCTCATGCAGCTATGGTGGGCCGACCTCGGACACGGGGGAGTCGGCCTGTCGGACGACGTCCCGGGGGTCCTGCGAAGACAGGCGACACATGGGGAACGGGCTCGCGTGGCCGATGAGGTCATGGACCGCCTCCCCGGAACTTCACCTGGGTACGAACGGGAGCATGGGGCGAGACTGGTCCTGGACCTCGATGGAGGGCGCTTCAAGGACCCAGCGTACCTCGAGTTCTGCCAGGCGAACGGCCTGCACATGGAGAGGGTCGCACGGCTCGCATCTCGCCGGCGGTGGCAGGAGGCGGGGAGCGTCGCGGAGACCGACGTTCCGCGCCACCAACTGACTGAGGCTGCCGACCTGCTGGTGAAGGGTGGCCACTGGGAGCTGGCGGTCCAGATCGTCGAGAAGCGCCTCCAGGACCCGGAGGACCGGGCGTTCCACGATCGATGGATGCAGTGGCTTCAAGGACAAGCGGAGGCCCGGAACGACCTTCCCCAAGCACGGAAGTTGGCCTGGGAGCGGCTCCTCGAGTCTCCCTCGATGGCCACCTACGAAGCGTTCAAGCGGGTCTCGAAACGGATGCGCAGCTGGTCCAAGAATGAACCGTCCGCGCTCCACCTTCTCCAGCGTCCCGAGCTCAGGCCCTTGCTCACCGAGGTGCACGTGGAGGAAGGGCGGGTCCAGGAGGCCCTACGGGTCTTCCGGGGGTTGACCAAGGACCGTTCGTGGGATCCGAGCCTCCATTCGCTCCAGGAGCATCTCGCGAGGGCCGCCCAGAAGGACTTCCCAAGCGAGGCTCGCGACCTCTACCTCGATCTCGCCGAGCGCTCTATCTCGTTCAAGACGCGCGGGGCGTACTCCAGTGCGGCTCCCCTCGTGAAGCTGGCCTGCTCGATGGGCGACCGAGCGGGCAAGGGGGACGGGACGAACGAGATCCTCCGGTCGCTCTACCGCCGCTATCCTGGGCTCCCAGCACTGTGGGATGAGTTGGGGCGTCTCGGGCTCAAAGCACCGGGCCCCCTCGCGCGCCAACGGGGCACCCGCAGCCCCCAGCCGAGGACGCGGGTTCGAGCGGGGTGGCAGTGAGCCGTCGTCGCCACCAGGCCCCCGCACGGCCGGAGCCGGCCATCGAAGACTCCGGCGCCCAGGGGGTCCTCGAAAGGTTCCTCGCCCTCTCTCCGGATGACGCGGCAGGATGGCTACACCTCGTTGAGGCCGCGAGGCATGAAGGCACGGCGAGGGGGAAAGCGCTGGCGAACCTCTACGCGAGGCACCTTCAGACCCGGAACCAGGTCCCCCTGGACTCGACAGAGGACCTTCCCCCCCACATTGTCGGTCGGGTCTCCCTCGCGAGCACGGACGCCTCCGTTGTCCACAGTTTCGATCTGGACAACCTGTCAGGGTTCCGGGAGGCCATGGACGCGCTTGCGTCAGACGGACCCCTCGGGGGCGCGGCGACGGGTCCCTTCCTCCGCTTCCTGGACGACCAGTCCGACATGGCCTACCTTCGGCGGGTCGTATTGGTCCGCAACCCCTCCCGGGTCGAGAACCTGCTCCGAGCCGCGATAGCCCAAGGTCCTTCGGGGGGACCAGCTCGCCACCTTCTTCTGGACCTTCTGGAGTCGCGCGGGCGATGGAAGGATGCCACCACGGAAGCGCAGAAGGCTGTCGACGCGGCCTCGCCTCCCGATGACCTCGCGAAGGCGCTCTTGGACCTGCTCGAGCTCCTGTCCGCTCAAGGTTTCCACGAAGAAGCCCTCATGGCGCTCTCGGGCTCGGTGGCCGAGAAGCTCTCCCCCACGATGGAACGGGGTCTCGGGATACTGCGCGCAAGCTTCGGGGCTCGGGCCTTGCGCTCGGCGGAGGACGCGGCCTACGTCTCGAACCGCCTGGCCGAGATCGTGGGCTTCGTGAGCGCCCAGGCGGATGCGACCATGTCTGGCGCGTGGGAGGATGCGATGGAAGCCTACGCTCGCCTCCCGGAGTGGAAGAGGCTAGAGGAGCGGGGTCTCGACGACCAGCCCATGGAGGAGACCCTCTCCTTCGGCCTCTACTTCGCGTTCGCCCATCGGTCGGACGAGTGGCCGGATCCCCCTGCGGAGGCCATCTACCGGCACCAGTCCCAGGCCTGGGGTTTCGTGCGTCCCATTGACCAGGCGCTCCACCGATCGCGGCACGGCCGCTTCCAGGTCGCTCGCTCGACCGGTCCCGGAGGGACGCGCAGGATGCTCACTGTGCGCGACCTGCTCACACAGGAGGAGCTCAAGGTCTCCTTCGTTCCGTCGACTGCCCGTGGCGATGAACTGGACAAACCGGGAACGACGTTCAGGGGCCTCCTGGTCCCCTGGGAGGGTCTGTGGTTCGTCCGAGGCGCGTTGGAGATCCAAGAAGACAGCTCGGGCCCACTCGGCCCGAGGCTCTGGTTCGTGGACATGATCCACCCGGAGGAGGGGTTCTGGGCAGCCTACGTGATCGAGGGGGACTTCGGGCTCGCAGCCTCCGCCGAGGCGGAGCACTACGCCGCCCCGGGCCCGGTAACGCGTGCCCTGGCGCAGGCTCTGAGAACGACGGGGCACCTCCCCGACCTTCTCGTGAGCCCGGAGGGGTTCCAGTACGTGGACCCTAGCGGAAGAACGGCCACCTCCTGGAGGGAAGCTCCAGTCTTGCCGATGTCGAGCGTCATCCCCGCGCCGACCTCTCCGGCGCTTCCCACTTGGCCCCACCCCGTCAGCCTCCTCAAGCCGTGGGTCGAGACCTTCGGCGTACGGCACGTCACCGACACCCAGGCGGTGGCGAAGGCCACCCAGAAGTTCCGCGACGTGGTGACGAGAGGAGTAGCGAGAAGGAAAGCGAGGAGGGTGGGGACCGTCGACCCGCACGGGTAGGGTCCCCCATCGACCGCCTTGCTCACGAATTGGGCAGGGGGGCCTCGGTCAGAGCTTCTTGCCCAGGAAGTGGAAGTAGGCGGCGATCCACTCCTTCCCAGGGACCTCGGCAGGAATCTTCAGCTCCGTCAGGAGGACCGCGTAGGGACTCCCTTGGCGGCGGCACTTGGCGACCAGGTCCTCTCCGTCCTCGGTGAGATCGGCCGAGACGACCTCGACCTCCTCCCCGATCACCTTCGCCGGGAACGGGAACCGGACGGTCTCCTCGATCATCGTGAGGAACCCCGTCCCCTGCTCCGCGGGTCCGTAGGCATCGATTGTGGCCTCCTCGATGAGCTTGTCGAGGTCCTCTGCCAATGGCCGAACACCCGCTTTCCCACCCATCCTCTGGACCCCGTCAAGGGCGACCTGCGGGCAACTCGTGCGGGTTGGGCTCGCCCGGCACGATCCGGCGGACCAAGGTCACGCTCACCCGCCAGTGGTGGTGGCCCCCGTGCTCCCCCTGGCCGTCGGTGGTCACCTCAACTGTGCGCCGGTTCAGCCGACGGACGACCCCCCGTATGGTCTCCCCGTAGCGGTCCTCGAACTCGACCCAGTCTCCGGGCCGTAGTGTGGCCATCTGCTGGGCCTCTCTCGCCTGGTGCTCCTCGCCGAGGACCTCTTGCAGGGTGCGGAACTCCTCCAGGGACAAGCGGCGGACCGCTTCGCGCCACTGATCGCGGTTCATGCGACCCTCATCGAGGCGGTAGGAATTGAAGATACGCGTCGATCCACTCGGCGCCCCGCGGCCTACGCTCAATCTTCACGTCGACGAGTCGCACGCGATACCTGCGCGCCTTTCGCTCGCAGATGGCCTCGATGTCGATACCGGGCCCCTCCTTGATGTCCACCACTTGGACCTCCTCCCCCACGACCTTGCCGGCGAACGGGAACTCGACGTGCTCCTGGATGGCGTAGCAGAGGCCCATCGCGGCATCCTCGGGCGAATCGCAATCCACGGTGGCCTCCTCGATGAGGCGCTCGAGCCTCGCGTT
>JAKBKR010000067.1 GCA_021832495.1 bacterium
CCCTGAGAAGCCCACCAAGTGAGCCGCTCGAGACCGGTAATCCTCTGCACAAGTTATCCCGAGAACTGTCGCCTCTATTGTGGCCACGACGGTGACTTCCAGAATCCTGGCGTCACTCCTCGCGTCCACAAAGGCGGCTGACCGTAGGAATCGCACTGGAATGTGGTGGGGCCCTCAGCCGCGCCCGGAGGGGTCAGAGGACGCATATGAAGAGTCCCGAAAGCATGATGAAGAACGGCGGGACCACGACAGCAACGAAGGACCAGGTCACCGGGTCCGCGGCTCGGCGCCTCGAGGCGTGGAGCGTCGGCGCGAACTCTGGCGGGACCGCGGCGGAAAGCCCGGTCTCCTCGGCCTTTCTGAGGGCGGCGCGGGCCCACAGCAGGACCGCAGTTCCAAGCGTGCCGAAAAGCAGCGGTAGAAGGTTCCAGTAGACAATCAGAATCCCGAGCGGAGCGGCGAACAGCCCGCCCAGCGCGCTCGAACAGACGGACGCCGGAGACCCGGTGGATCCTGTCGAGCCGGTCGAGTTTCCCCCACCGGAGGAACAGCCCCCGTGTGTGGCGCACTCCACCAAGGTGACCTCACCCGTCACCACGAGCGCCCCCCACTCCCCGACGAACGAAACAGTCAGCAGGCCAAACGCGGCCAGAAGGAGCGCGTACACGCGGAGGCGCTCGGAACTCGGGAGGCCCGCAAGTCGGGCCCGCATCGGCGGGCGTCGGGGCGGGGGCTGATTGTAGTCCCCCTCCCCGGGCTGGAATTGTACCGGACCAGGGGGTCCGGGAGGCTGACCGTACTCGCTGACAACAGGGTAGGCAGGGTAGGGCGCTGGGGGGGGGCCATGGGAAACGGTTCGGGGCACCCAGTTCCGCTGCGGCTGACCATAGGGGTCAGGCGCCGTACCGTCCACGAGGCCCGCACGCTTCCGTCCTCTTAAGCGGGCGCTTCCCTGGGAGCGGGCCGGCGCAATCCCTGGGGAGGGGGCCGCTCCCTAAACTTCGGACCCCGGGAGGCGCGCGGCCTCCCGGGCCCGGACCTCCGCCAACCCGTCCGCGTAGGACGGCAGGGGCTCCGCCTCCGACTCAGGCAGTTCCGGCACGCCGTGCCGGAACTGCTCCTGGGTGATGCCCCAGCGGGCGAGGAAGTGCGCCTCGCGCTTCCAGTCGGCGCGTAGGGTCTCCTCCGCTCCCGGGACCGCCGAGAGGGCGGCCCGGGCCGCCTTCACGCGGCCGCGCAGGTCGCGGAGGCGCGACGCTGCGCGGCGGTCGTCGGAGGAGCGGTCATCATCGGGGAGGCCGGAAGTGATGTCAGGGAGCGAAAACCCCCTGACGTCCCACCCGTCCTCGCCGCCGACCGAGGGCTCGCGGAAGAGAAGATGGGATTCCGAGGAGGAGCGGCGGTAATCCCGACGGCGGTGGGGTGAGGGGGCAGAGGGGGCCCCTGCAAGGGCGACGGGGGGCAGGAGGACAGACGGGCTGGAGGGGGCAGGGCAGGTCGGAGCCGGGCCCTCCACGGGCCCCTCGGGGCCAGCGGGGGGAGCGGGGCCGCGGGGCGAGGGGGCCCCCGGGGGGACCGGGTCCCGGTCCCCCTCCGCCGGCGCCGGCTCGACCGCGACGGGGCGGCCCACGACTTGGAGCCCCAGCTGCGCGGTGAGGTACCAGGCGCGGGTCTTGGGGAGGATCCCGACCCAGCGGTGCTCCTCCCTCACCCACCGGAGCCCCCACGAGCGCAGCTGGACCCGGTTCTCATAGGTTCGCTGGTCGCCCGCGAGCACGATCAGGACGTGCTCCTGGTGCCCGAGGCTGGAGCCCGCGAGGGTGGCGGGCTCCCGCGCAGAGGCGGTGGCGAGTTGGGCGTGTTCGGCGCTGGGCTGCTCGGCGTTCTGGGCGTTGGTTGCGGCGCTCATTGGCGACCTCAAGAGGTTTCAGCGTCGCAGGCGGCCGACACCGCGACAAGCATCGAAGCAATGCGCCGAAGGCGCAACCGAAGGTCCCCCGGACCTTCGGGAGGACGAGCGCAGCTCGTCCGAACTTCGGCCGCTGGTCGACCCTATCCGAATGGCGCCGCCGAGGAAGCGAAGCTTCCGAGGGAGGACCAGCCCGAAGGGTTGGTCCGAACGAAGCGGGTCGCCGAAGGCGGGGTCGGTGGCGACGCGCGAGGAGGATAGAGGGGCCGAGTGTCGAGGCCCCCTACCTCCGAGCGGGTCCCCGACCGCCATTCGAGATACGGTCGAGCGATGCCCTTGCCGAGGTCGCCAAGAGCGCGCGATTCCCGAGCCCAGAATGCCGAGGGGGGAAGGCGAACGCTCAAGGAGCCGAAGGCTCATCCGGGCGCGTGCGGACTCGCTGGGCCGACTACGGGGGCTGGACCTCCCCCCAGCTCTGGACTCTGATCTCCGGGCTCGACGCCGCCTGCTTCGTCGCGGGATCTGTGGCGCTCACCTTTGGGACCAACCTGCCCACGGCCCAGCGACTTGTCGAGGGGTGGTCTCTCATCCTTGGGGCGCCTGCCCTCCTGACCTTCTTTCTCCTCCGATCGGATGCCGAGACCCCTACCCGCGTGGGGGTCTCCGCGGAGGGGTTGACGCTGGTCTTCCGGAAGCGGACCGTCAGGATCCTCTGGTCCGACCTCCGGGCCCCGGAGCTTGGCCAGTCGAAGAGCGGCTACTTCTTTCGCTTCTTCTGGGTCGGCGTGACAGGAAAGCGCCGCCCCCTCGCCGTGGACCAGGCCACGGCGCAGTACATCCTTGACCAGCCGGCGTGCCCGGGGTGGGAACTCTCGCCCAAGCTCAGGGAGGTGCTTCAAGGGAGGAAACAGGGGACGTTCGAAGGCGTCAAGGTCCGGTTCGAGGACTGACGCGGGCCGGTTCGGCAGATTGCGGCGGGCGGAGTGTCGCGAGGGCCAGCCCGAGTGCTTGAGGAGGAGTCCGCGCGGCCGATGACGTGCCAGCGATGAGCGCTGGGCGGGACGAGCGCCGAGCGCTGGTCGCTGAACTCGCAAATACTGCCTCCTAGATTGTGCTGCCGGAAGGTGGCCCGGTTGAGCAAGTTCCGGTTCCCCGCATCACGGTCAAGCAACCAGGTTTCGACGCTCTGGTTGATCGTCGCCCCCGGCAAGCTCGTCGAAGTGGACAACTCGGGATTCGAGCTCAATGACCCAACACGCAGAGTAGCCGCCTTAGACTGGTCGCCTTGGATGGTGCTCTGGTCAAGGGATGGGAGGGTGTACGACCGACTGAAAGATAGCCGTTTCCCGGATCGCCCCGGTTGCTACGAGATCGGCATCTCTGGGGAGAATCCAGGCACTCTACATCCTGCCTATGTGGGAAAGGCCACACGAGGTCGAGCTGCCGAGGGCTCCCGGGGGCGAGGAATACGCAAGAGACTTTCGGAACATGTGAAAACTGACGACTTGGTTCATGTTGGCGGCATTCTCTGGAGAGACAGGGGCCGCGACATCGTTGCTCGCAGCGTGGTTCTCGAGGGAGCCGATGAGCCGACCCGAACCGAGACACGTCTAATCAATTCCTTCCCAGAGGGTGAGCGGCACCCTTGGAACGAGAAGCGGGCTGGGTCGGACTAGCTCAATCTCGCCGCCGGGCCCACCCTCGGTCCCCCGCGTCGCGCCGGGACGGGTAGTAGCCCCCGCGATTAGCCTGCGCACCCCACCAGACGGTCTCGCGACGGAATCCGGCGAGGGGCGGTCCGAGCTTCATCTAGTGATTCGCGATAACCTGGCTGCCGCGGACGACTACCGGACCCGCGATCTTCCGGGTGCCCTTCGGGCCAAGCTCCTCCATGTCCTCCATGGCGAGGTTGATGAACTCGTCCCAGCCTGCGAGCGTTCCTCGAAGCTGGCGGTCGCCGAGATGGACCACGACGGCCTGACCCTGCGCCCGGGCCAGGAAGGAGTTCGCGGTCTCGGTCAGGTTCGGTGCTCAGGGTCTAAGAGGCGACCGAACCTGCGCACCCACCGCGATACTTAGAACCGAGAACCGGTTAGGTTGGAGGGGGTTCCTTGTCGACCGTGCGCGCAGGATCGAGCTGCCTTTCACGCTTCTGGAGTCCGACCCAGTACGCAAGGTAGACCTGCACGAGCAAGATCTTACTTGCCTCCGGATCCTCCAAGAGACCGGCCTCACGGCACCTTTCCCGAAGCCGCGAGATAGGCTCGGCCTCGAGGGTCGTCCGCATGAGCAACCGGTCGGAGCCCGAAGGACCCGGGGCTGGAATCGGATTCTGCGTTGACCACTGTTTCTCAGCGTCAGCGAGTTCACGTTCGAGCTTCTCCACGTATTCCTTTTGCTCGGCTTCGGTCTTCGAACGTTGAGTGGTGTCCCTTAGCATTCTCCTGATCGTCCTTCGGTAGGCACCTCGGGCCCACTCATTTTGCGCCGCTTCGGTGAGGAAGTACTCTTTGGCCCTACCGAGGTCCATCGAGTACTCGACAGCGACACCGAACTGTTCCAAGGAAAGCTTCTCCCGGACCATGCGCTGGACGTCAGGGTCCGATACCCACCCCGCGACGGCAGACCGGATTTCTTCGACCGAGCGTGATTGCAGTTCTTGGTCTTGGGCGAGCACGCCCAGAAGGTGGGCACGCGCCTCTGGAGTCCGATCTCCGGGCCCGGCCGCCCCGATGAGCCGGATGCAAGTCATGAAAGATTCCGTCGTAGCCCCCTTGGACATGATGAGCTCGAGCTTGGCGAGGAGGTCTTTCTCTCTCGATAGCCGGAGGGCCTCGAGTTCCCGTACCGCTCCCGCCTCGTTGGCTTTCGACAACAGCTCGATGGCGTGGTCCGCATCTTCTCTGGCAGGTGACCTCGCATGCTCGTAGCGCCCTGCGAGGAACTTCCCTTCGAGACGTGCGAGGTCGATGGGGGTCAGGCCACCTGGGATTTTCCGTGCGAGGGACCAAGCTTTCTCCACTTCCCCGCCGCGCTCGAAGTCGAGCGTCGCAGGAAGGATTTCGTCATCCTTCTCCTCTAGCGCGGCCAACTTTCGATAGACGTTCCTAGGGCGAATCCCCGCTTGGTTGGGCAGGTCTCGTAACCAAGCCTTGGTCTCAGATCGCTTTCCGAGGAGAACCTGGGCGTCAACCGTCGCGCCCAACGATTCCCAATCGTTGGCGAGAGCGGGAACCGGAACCCGCGCGGACCATTCCAGAATGCGCTCGCTGCAGAAGTGGTCGGAATACGTCGCCTTGAGAGGGCTGTCGGAGATCCAGTCTCGGCCGATGGTGGAGTCGAGAGCCTTGATCCCGTTGAGATGAGCTCCGACCCGCGCATCGGCCTCCGCTTGGGACGTCAGCCGGTGGCGAGCGCACGCCGGGCCGACCTCTGCGTAGCTGGTAGCTGCGTCGCTCCAATGCTCAGGGCTCTTCCCCATCGCGGCTCTCGCGTAAGCATCTCCGGCGAGCCTGTACGCCTCCCCCCGTCCGGTTTGATCCGGAGATTGCTGAGCGAGGATTGTCCAGAACCTTCCGACCTCGCCCCAGTTCCCAAGCGCCTCGGCTTGCTTGGCAAGCTTCCTAACTGCTTCGGAGTAGGCTTTCCAGAGGGAACGATGCAAATCATGCTGGTCGATGAACCGGACAATCTCAGCGGGGCGATCCAACGAAACGAGCGCCTCCACTAGAGTCGTCGGATGTTTCAGGTCGCCTCGGCCCCGTTGCCAACAGATCTCCCCATGCAGCCGGATGAGTCCGTCCACGTCCCTCAGTTGCAAGAGCCTGCGAGAGAGCGCTACTACCCAGTCGTCTTCGCGAGGGAATTCCTTGTTCCTGCTGAGGAAGTCGAGGTACGCCAGCGCGGATGCCCGCTCTTCACCCCTAGAGTTGTTCCGGAAGCGAGCGAATAGGTACCACTCCTCGAGTGTCGGGGAGAGCCTAGCTGACTCCGCGAGCACCCGCTCCACATCTTGCCAGGACTCGGCCTTCACGTAGCACCGTGCTGCCCTCTGGTAGAACACGGAATTCTCATCCCACAGGCCTCCGGCCTCTTTCCACGCTGCTTTCGAGGCGCTGTTGGACCCTTTCTGCTCGGCCAACAGCGCGTCCTGTTCCTTCAGCTCGGCCCTCGTCTTGACCAGGAGGCCTCTCGCCTCGGGGTCGTTCGGCGCGCGTTCGAAGCATGTGAGGGCGTGCACCAGCCACCGTGCGACGTGCTCCTCTTCGAAGCGGTCCAAGTACTGCTTCCCCGTGGCAGTCCAGTCAAGATGTTCGTCGGAGGATAGGGCGGGGTCCGTCTGAAGCCCGTGTAGCTGCTGGGCACGAGATTGGTCAATCTCCGAGAAATGCGCCCAGATACCTTCGACCGCTCCTTCCTTGTCGATGATGAAGAGGTGACGAGTGGACCGGGTAATCGCCACGTACAACCGGTTCAAGTGATACAGGATGGGAATCTGCGCTTCGAATTCCTTTGGCACGGGAACATCGGAGATGGTGTTCGCAGCGAACCGATGGAAGGCCGGATTGGAACCGATCTTGTAGAGGACTACTCGCTCAAATTCGAGTCCCTTCACTTCGCT
Source organism: bacterium (assembly GCA_021832495.1). Classification (GTDB taxonomy): domain Archaea; phylum Thermoplasmatota; class Thermoplasmata; order Lutacidiplasmatales; family UBA184; genus JAJYEA01. The sequence goes on from JAKBKR010000067.1 coordinate 6,531, forward strand.
CACACTGTGGAGGCGCATCGAGGCCATCAGGGAGTCTAGGTCCCTGGGGTCGAAGTCCCCCGAGAGCAACTTCTCGACCTTCGAGTCGCCGAGAATATCCCGTGCGACCTTGTTGATGTGTCTGTCGAACTTCAGGAGTTGGATGACCTCGTCGTCGTCCTCTGCCCAGATGATGATTGCGGTACCCGGCCGAGGGCTCCGTAGCAGATCCCCCAGGGCTTCGTCGTCCTTGGCGGGCTCGATCTGGTAGCAGATTGGCTTCAGCCCGGCCTGCGTCCTGGCTTCCTGCTCGACGAGGTCTTCCATTCCGTAGTGGTGCCGTCGCTTCTGAATCGTATTGGCGAGGTCCACTATGGGCTGGGGGGTCCGGTGGTTAACCTTGAGATCGGTCTGCTTGAGCGCGTCTCCGTTCCAAAAGAACGCCTTGATGCCCTTCCAATTGAACCCGGTGGGGTGGATCGTCTGCTGGGGATCTCCCGCAAGGACGATCCGCGCTTGCTCCGAGCGGTCTCCGGCCCCTGGCTTCAATAGCGCCCGAAGGACGAGAAAGTCGACCCGGGTCAGATCCTGAGCCTCATCGAGATAGATCTCGTCGAACTTCTTCGGAGGGTTGGCGCGGACCCGCTTCCACGCGGCCCTCGCAAGGTCGATGTCGTCGAAGAGGCCTCTCTCTTTCAGCCACGCGCTGTACTGTTGGAAGACCTCGTTGCGCGGCCTGTAATGCGTCGGGCGACAGGGCCCGTGTGAGGCGTCGGGGAATCCCACGCTCGGGGTCACCACTTGAAAAGTCCTCGAGGGTTGGGGGACGGTCTTCTTCGAGGTACCCCTTGAAGAAGCATCTGATCGCGTACCAAACAAATTCTGCGCTGACTTCCGCGGCGATGGCATGATGGGTCTTGCGAGGTTGAAAGAACTCGCGGTTGAATCTGCCGAAAGCTACCCTCTTCTCTCGGTGAGAGTAGAATGCGCGTTGGGCATCATCCAACTGCTGGATCAGCACGTCAGCGAACGTGGAGAACTCGCACAGCCCATCCTGTTCGGGTCCTATCGGATCCCTAAGCTTGCAGACCATGAAGTCTCGGACGTCACTTTTCAAGACGCTCACCACGAGCCGACTGTAAGCAGTGCAGAGAATCTTCGCGTCTGTCTTCGTCTCGCGGTAGAAATGGCAGGCGAACCCCGCCCGAATGGCCAGCATGCTGGTCTTCCCAGTTCCGGCTTGGCCGTTGATCACGAGTGGCGCGGGCGAGGCGATCGAGTCGACCTGATCCGGGGTCGGAACGATGTTGACGCTTGAGTAGGCCCAACTGATTGCGTTCTCAACGTCCTCATAGAGGACGTTCAGGCGCGGTCGGTACCTCGTACCCGGCCGACCGGAGGGAGGGCCGGGCTTGTGCGCGTCCGGTGTCAGCGGGAAGTTTAGCTGGAGACTCTCGGCCGCGGCGAGGGCTTCTTCGGTAAGAGGGCGACCCAAGACCGCGGTCGCGACCTTGGCCTCCTCCGAATGGTCGAGGGAGAATTCATCGATCAGAACTTGGGGCAAGCAGTCCTCATCCGAGCTCCTTTCGAACCGGAAGAACCCCCGGACTTGATGGTGCTCGGCGCGGAACTTGTAGACCTGCCGCTCGTCAGAGTCCTTCCCCAACGGGCGGATCTTCAAACTTGAGTTCGGATTCTCGGGTGGCCAGAACTCCTGGTAGTAGAGCTTGTCCAGGGAGGTCCAAACGGCCTTGGCTCGCGGGGCATCCGTTCTCTGAAGTCCCTGGAAGGTCTTCCAAGCCCTCTCGCTCAGGAGAATATCGACGTCCGCATCTGAGGGGGCTTCACCGCGAAGACGATGCCAGAGAACGTCTCGCGCCGACAAAACAGGCCGTAATCAGGGTCCTGTCAGATAAGGCCAGCGCTGGTCCGAACCCCCCCTTGGTCTGGCAGGGCCGGGGCCAGTAGCGCCCCCGCCGCCGCCCGCTCGAAAGCGCGCTCCCTGTCCGGGCTCACACGGACCTCTCGCGTGAGGTAGGCGGTGGCCACCTGGTAGGCGGCCCAGCGGCTAATGGCCGCGTTGTGGGAGGCCTCCGCCTCCGCCCGGGCCCCGATGGTCCCCGCGTGGACCTGAGGGACGCCCTGCGCGAGGAGCGCGGGCTCGACGTCCTCGGCGAGCATCGTCTGGGACATGCTCTG
>JAKBKR010000068.1 GCA_021832495.1 bacterium
ACCGTCCCACCCCACGAGCACGTCGCCGGGAGGCCCGCGCGGGAGCGCCGCGATGATCGCCAAGCCCTTCGGAAGATCCGAGGGGATGTCCTTCGATGAGTGGACCGCGATGTCGGCGCGCCCATCGAGGACAGCGAGGTCCACCTCCTTTTCGAAGAAGCCCGGGGTCGGGAGCTCATCCCACCCGGAGTCCCGTTTCCGGTCCCCAGTCGTGGTGATCCATAGCTCCGAGAAACCGGTTCCAGGGAAGGCTCGATGGAGCGCGGCCTTCGCAGCGTTGGATTGGACTCGGCTGAGTGGGCTTCCCCTCGCGGCTAGGGTCCATTTGATGGGCTGGGTGGAGGAGGACATCGTCCGGTATCCTCAGTGAAGGCCCCTGCCCTTTTGAGCTTCTCCGAACAGGCACGCTTGGGCGCAGCATATGAACTGTGGGGGTCTCGTCAAGGCATGGGAGATCGTGCGCGTCCCTTCTCGTTCATCGATCCGCCTCCTCTTGTGGACGGAGAGCTCCGCGTGGTACTAGCAGGGACGACTCCGGCCGACCCGGTGAAAGGGTACGTTCCGATGTACTCCTTCGCATTGACCCTCCGCCCGACAGGAAAGAAGATCGGAGAAATGCGGCTCCGTATCGGCCCCGACGACGCGTTGCTCTATCCGGGCCACATCGGGTACGGTGTCAACGAACCCCACCGGGGGCACCATTACGCTGAAAGGGCCTGCCGATTGGTGACCCGGATAGCGCGTGTCCATGGACTCACCCACCTGCTCCTCACGTGTGATCCGGTGAACACGGCATCCCGACGGACGATCGAGCGACTCGGAGCCCGACTCCTCGGACTCTACGACATCCCCCCGGAACAAGAGATGTACCGGGAGGGGAAACGGCGTGTACTCTGCTACCGGTGGGAGATCGGGGCCACGCCCTTGGATCCCTCGCCCAGGACTCTTCCCGATGCACGTCTCAAATCCCCTCGCTCACGGCATGGGATCAAGCTCGCACGCAACCGAAGCCTCTAGCGGGACCGTGCCATCGGCACGACCCTGAAGAGGTCGCCCGCGAACGGACCGAGATCGTGGAGTGGGTAGCCTCACGAAGCGCGAGGGCACGGCGCTCGCCGACGCACAAGTACCGTGACTTGAAGCGAACGAACGCTAACCCCCGACCTGCCCTCAGGATAAGTGGAGTCACCGAACGGGGGGTTTTCCGGTCGGGTACTTCCGGCCGAACCGCAACGCAAGAACTATCGCAACCGCGATCACGACCACAAAGATTGCGCCGATGATGAGGTAGAGAGTTTCATTGTTCGGAGAGGCGGTAGCGTTTCCACCACCCGTAGTTGTGGATTGTAGCTTGAGTGTTCCCCACATTCCCGACTCAAAGTGTCCGGGAACGAGACAGACGAAGTAGTAGGTCCCTTGAGAGGCGGTCAAGTAAATGGGTTTTGAAACGTTCCGTTGGCTGGGGGAGTTCACCGCTAAGTTCACCGCGGTGTGGTTCGCAAAGTAGGAACTGAGCTGGGCGTTGGATACGGAGCTTGGGTTCGCCGTCCAGGACTGCATTGTGGTGTCGTTCACCACCGCATCCAAGGCAAAATCATGACTGAACGCACCCACTTCGCCCACATTGAAGATGATGGTGGCATTCGAGGGTGCCGTCAGCGCGTTGGGGTCCCAGGAGAGTGCGCCGGTCCCATTGAGATAACATTCCACGGTCGGGCCCGCATTCCCCGAAGCGGGTTGGACCACGGGGCAGCTGACGGCCGACGTGGCCGCCCCTTCCCCTGCGGGGGAGAGGCTCGCACCGAGACCCGAGGGGCTAAAGACCAAGAGGACGAGGGCCACGGTGACGGTCAGCCCGCGAACAAAGAGGGGAGCGTTCAAGGGATCCTCGCAAAGTTCGAACGGCTCGGTCGTATTTATCTCTTGTATCGTGGCTATTTCACACTCTACATTCCATAAGAGCGCCGGCCCCTCGGTATTACGTCCACAGTTTCCTCCTGCACGCCTGATTCTGTTGTCCCTGAGTTGGCGGAAGGGTGGGTACCGGAACGCATCATGCGAGGGGCCTTTGTCGGGAGGATCGAGCCCGCAGTCTCGGCCAACGAGAGCGGAGGAATCCGATCGCAACCAGGCCCACGAGACCGACCAGGACGAAGACCGCGGTCGGGAAGAGGTGTGGGACAGAAGGCTGTGCGGAGACGGTCGTTACAGCCGGGCTGCCAACGCATTCGAGTTCCAGGCTGCCGCCGGTGAGGCCTTGATCCGAGCTTCCCGGGGCGGCCCACCACAGACATAGTTCCCACGACCCGCTTCCTGTCGACGGGGTCGGGGGAAGCGAATAGGTCTGGGTTCCCACCGTGAAGTTGAGCGCGGCGACATCGTTCTCTGCAGTGCACGGAGTGGAGCATCCCTCTGTGGAAGGGGTGTACACCCAAGCGAGGTCAAAGGGGGCCACATTCGTGTCGGGAACGATGCGATCGAGGGCTTGCAGTTCCACACGGGGGGTCGGACCCGCGTTGCTTTCTTGGGAGGGAACGGTCAACCCCGCAAGGTACTCGATATCGATCGCCGAGGGGGAGGCACCCGACGGGCGGAGCGAGACCCATGTCATGTACGCCGGGGCCGTGGGCCCGAACGTGCTCTGCAGGTTGAGTACGAGTGAAGTCTCCGGGGTAGCCAGCGAACTGACCGGACGCCAGGTCCCCTCGGCATCGATCATGAGATTCGTGAAGGCCGTCTCCTGGAAGGCGGGCAAGGCGGTGAGGGTGCCGGAGAGGTGGGGACTCTCAAGGATCCAATCGGCCGAGTTGAGGTCCACCGGATTGCACGCAGCCCAGAAGAGCGATCCCCCGCAGACCTGGATCATGCCGCCATTGTCCCACTCGGTCCCTGAGGTGAGGTCGCGCAGGGAAAAGTACCACAATTGTTGGCCGAAGGGGTTGAGACCGACCATCTCGGTCTGGGCACAGACCTCGTCTCCGGAGTTGACCTCAAGGGAGATGGGTTGGGCCGGGCTGGGCAGGGTCTCCCACCACGCGCTGGGCGATTGCCCGGGGTTTTCGGTGACGCCGATCTGAGCCAGATGGTCCCCGTGGGTTCCTCCGACCCCGATCCACGTGGTGGCGATCTGCGTTCCTCCCGAGGAACCGGGCGGGAGCGTCTGAGCGACGGCGGGAACGGTCCAGCATCCGAAGACGCCGTCCACGGTGGCCGGCCCCTCCGCACAGAGGTCCGGGGTCACGCCATCCGGGCAGTAGAGGTAGCCCGCCCAGTTCGATGTGGTCTCAGACGCGGGACCCGAGGGAAAGGAGGAGATGAGGGCCGGTCCGGATTGGAGCTGTGCCCCCGCCGGGAATGGTCCGAGCCCCAAGAGGCCCAGTGCGAAGACGGCGGTCACCAATCCCACGGGAGCTCCGAAGGTCCTCATCATCCTCCTCGATTGGGAAGAAGGGCAACCTCAGCGTGAACGGAATCCCGGAGCAGCGCGGGGAACCTGTTCGCCGCAAAGCACGTACGAACATGTTCGGGGAGATAGGGAAGTCCAGTTGCCTCTCAATGCAGGGTGGTGATGGGCCGACCATGACGATGATCCGACTGTTCCCGGCGAAGGAGTACGCCCTGTGGCTGACTCGTGCACCCAAGGACCCCACCCTGCGGTCCGGGCCATGGCCGATTGGGGGGAACGCGCCCCCGAGCATCTGGAAGCGCGTTGGTCCTAGACCGGGTCCCCGGCCATAAGCGGTTCTATCGATCCCTTTCCCGTCATCGCTTGGGGAGATCCCTGCGGTAGGTCATTGGGTCCATCCGCACACCCGGGGTTGACCTGGGAGACGGAGTGGGACGCACGTACCGAAACAGTTCGTCAGGAAACTCCACCGGGTAGGCGGGGAGGAGGAAGTGGGGCGCCCTTGGTCGGTAAAGACCGCTCGGTCTTTCGTTCTCGAAGGAGCGGGGATCCTACGGGAGGTGCCGCTCGCCGGGGCCGAGATACACCTGCTTGGGTCGGACGATCCTCTGCTCGGGGTCGGTCACCCCTTCCTGCCATTGGGCGAGCCATCCCGACATGCGGGGGATCGCAAAGAGCACCGGGAACATGTCCGTCGGGAACCCCATCGATTGATAGATGATCCCGGAGTAGAAGTCCACATTGGGGTAGAGGTGACGGCTGATGAAATACTCGTCAGAGAGCGCGATCCGCTCGAGCTCGAGGGCGACGTGGAGGAGGGGGTTCATCCCCGTGATCTCGAAGACCTTGTCGGCCATGCGCTTGATGATCTTCGCCCGGGGGTCGTAGTTGCGGTAGACCCGATGTCCGAATCCCATGAGGCGGCGCTTGCCCGCCTTGACCTCTTCGATGATGGCCGGGATCTTGTCGACCGACCCGATCTCCTCGAGCATCCGAACTACCGCCTCGTTGGCCCCTCCGTGGAGCGGGCCGTAGAGGGCCGCCGCCGCCGCGGCGGCACAGCTGAAGGGGTCGGCGAGGGAGCTTCCCACCGCCCGCATCGCGCTCGTGCTGCAGTTCTGCTCGTGGTCGGCATGGAGGACGAAGAGCACGTCGAGCGCTCTCGCCAGTTCCGGGTTGACCTCGTATCGACTCGAGATGGAGGGGCGGAACGTGATGGACAGGAAATTCTCCGCGTAGGACAGGTCGTTGCTCGGATCGATGTAGGCCCATCCCTGGGAATGGCGGTAGGCGAACGCAGCGATCGTGGGGATCTTGGCGATCAGCCGGTAGATCTGCAACCGACGGGAGGCCGTGTCTTTTACGTTCTTGGCGTCCGGGTAGAACGTGGAGAGCGCCCCGAGGGTTCCCACGAGGATCCCCATCGGGTGGGCGTCGTAGCGGAACCCGCTCATGAACACCTTGAGATTCTCGTGGATGAGCGTGTGGAACGTGATGTTGTGCTGCCATTCCGCAAGATCGCTGGGCGATGGCAGCTCTCCGTGGATGAGGAGGTAGGCGACTTCGAGATACGACTTCTTCTCGGCGAGCTCCTCGATAGGGTATCCGCGGTAGCGCAAGATCCCCTTCTCCCCGTCGATGTAGGTGATCGTGCTCTTGCATATCGCCGTGTTGATGAGCCCCGGGTCATACGAGACCAGGCCGGGAGCGCCCTCCGTCTTCACGATCTGTTCGAGCTGCGCGGCGCGGATATGATCCCCCTCCACCGGAACCGTGTAGTTCTTTCCCGTCCTTTGGTCTTGGATGCTGAGAGAATCTGGAGCCATGGCGTTCACGCTCGACATTTAACGAACTCGTTCCCGAGATAAAGGTAGCTCAGGCATTGAGGGGTCCCGGACCTCGGGAACCCCTCCGAGGAAGACCGCGGACGGCATCGGTGGAGAGAGACGATACCCGAGGTGCTCGACCGACGGGAGATCGAAGCAGGCGACGTCCGCCCGACCACCCGGGACGATCCGTCCGCCACCGGTAAGTCCGATCGCGTGGGCCGAGTTCACCGTGGCGGCGGTGAGGGCTTCGGACGGTGTGAGGCGGCCGGAATAGACGGCATGGGCGATGACGAGCGGCATCGCCTCTTCCCACGAGTTGGGGCTCAGGTCGGAACCGAGCGCCACCGAGACGCCCGTGTCGACGAATTCTCGGCCGGGTGAACGGGTGCCTGCAAGCGAGGCGAACGGGGTGGTCGGCAGGAGCACGGCGATCACCCCCGACGCTGCGAGCCGCTCCCGGTCATCCGCCGTGGCCGCCAGCAGGTGATCCGCGCTCACGGCGTGAAGGTCCGCGGCGACCTGCGCACCCCCGCTGTGTACGAACTCTTCCGCGTGGATCTTGGCACCGAGCCCAGCGACCATGCCGGCCCTGAGGATGCGTCGGGACTGTTCCGGGGAAAAGAATCCGGGTTCACAGAACACGTCGCAGAACCGGGCGATCCCCTGGCGAGCCACCGCCGGAATCTGCCGGTCCACTACATCCTGCACATACTTTCCGGGCCGTCCCGCGAACTCCGGGGGGACCGCATGTCCGCCGAGGAAGGTGGGGACGATGGTGGCCCGGGTAGCTCCGGAGAGCTTTCGGACCACCTGGAGCATCCTGAGTTCGGTATCCAGCCGGAGGCCATAACCGCTCTTGGCCTCGATGGCCGTCGTGCCCCACCGTACCATCCGTTTGAGGCGAGCCAAGGCTTCCTTGAAGAGGGCCGTCTCCGAGGCTGCCCGCGTAGCCCGGACGGTCCCCAGAAGACCGCCGCCCCGCCGGGCGATGTCGAGATAGCTCTCGCCCCGAAGCTTGCGTCGCACCTCCCCCGAGCGATCTCCGGCAAAGACGAGATGGGTATGGGCATCGACCAGTCCGGGCACGGCCACACCTCCGGGGAACTCCCACCGGGATCCTCCCTTCCGGAGGCGCACCGCCCGCCGCAATTGGGAGGTCTTGCCGACCCAGGCGATGGTCTCTCCGGACAGTGCGATCGCTCCCTTCTCGATCCGGGTGAGATCCTCCATGGCGACGCCCCGGCGAGGGATGGGTCCGCGGGATAGCGTGGCGACCTCGGTGAATCCGGAGAGGATTGCGTCGGCGCCTACCATCGGGATCACCGTTGCCGTACGATGACGGACAAGAGGTCCGAAGCCGCCGTGGACCGTTCAAAATGAAGGCGCGCCTCCGCCTCGAGTGGTGCGACGTCGGGGTACCGGGAAGAATAGTGGGTGAGGTAGAGCTCATCGACGTGTGCGTCGCGGGCGGCCTGGGCGGCCTGACGGGCCGAAGAATGACCCCAGGTGTTCGCGTCCTTCTCTAGGGACGACTCGACCGTGGCCTCATGGATGAGGATCGTAGCCCCCTGGGCGAGGGCGATCACATCGGCGGACGGAGCGGTGTCCCCCGTGTACACGACAGAGCGCCCCGGTCGGCGGGGACCCAGGACCATCTCGGGCGTCACCTGGGTGCCATCCCGGACGGTGACGGTCTCTCCGCGCTCCAAGAGGGCGAAATCCCGGCCTTGACACCCCAGGGCGTGGGCCCGGTCGGCATCGAAGCGACCGCGCTTTTCCCGTTCCTCGATGCGAAAGGCCAGGGCGGGCACCGGGTGGTTCGCCCGGGCACAGGACACGGTGTAAGTGCCCAGGTCCTCCCGGGACCCCGGCGCCATCGGGTGGGGGACCACGGGGAACTTCTGGGTGAAGTGGCCCAGGCCCATGATGAGATCCACCTGGTGTCCCACCTCCTCGGGACCATAGATGTCCAGCGGCTCGGTGCGATTGTTGAGGCCCATGCTCTGGATGAGCCCGGGCAAACCCAGGAAGTGGTCCCCATGGAAATGGGTGATGAAGACACGTCGCACCCGCATGAAGGACACCGGGCTCAGGAAGAACTGCCGTTGTGTGCCCTCCCCGCAATCGAGGAGTATCACCTCCCCTTCCATATCGAGGGCGATGGCGCTTGCGTTGCGCTCCTTGGTGGGCCACGAACCGGCCGTACCGAGGAAGGTCAGCTGCATCGGGAGGAATCCACCAGAACCGCGCGTTTGGAGTCGATCAGGATCCGGGCCTCCCGCTCGGGCAGCGTCACAACGTCCTCCTTGTGAAGCGGGGAATCCCCATAGGTCTCGATGGGTAGCTGAGGCCCGTCTGCCACGATACGAACCACCACTTCCCGGACGGCCTCGGCGGGAACCGGGGCTTCCGGTACCGGGGCTTTCGTCCCGTCACTGTCGAAATCATATTGTCGGGTGAACCCCTTGAGCTCCCGGACCATCGCCTCATAGAGCCCTTTTTCCTCAGGCAGCAGGTCCTCCGCGGTGGCGCCCCCGGCGGCCGCCTGTACCGCCAGATGGGCGATCTTGCTCAGACGCAACCCCTGGACCTCCCGTGCCGCTGTCAGGGCTCGTTGGTACTGGTTGCGGGTGTAATCGACCTTCTGGGAAAGGGGGTCCTCTTGGATTTCCTTCTGGAGCAGGACCCGAAGTTCGTCGAGGTAGGCCCGGGTGGCCGGATAGAAGTCGTGCCCCGTCTTCGCAAGGCGATAGGGGGTGCTCCGTTCGTCCCTTCGTTGTTGCAGGAGACGGGCGCCCCGGTCTTCCTTCCCACCCATCGCCAAGGACCAAGTTCCGCCAGATAAATAAGCCGTCCGTGGTCTGCGTTCTGCCGCGACGGGTGGTATGGCGGGTCGTGAATCTCCCGTGACCTTACCCTCCCCGGAAGGCCGGTTCACAACCGGGCCTTCCAAAGGCGGCAAGTCTTTATAGACGGGTTCCCTGCGTGAGATGTCGATACATGGCATATCCGACCCAGCCCGCGCATGGAACCTCTCACCGAGCGGGAGGGACCTTGCTATGGCTGGTAGTCTTCGGGCTGCTCCTCACAGGAGGGGCGGGGACCGGCTGGCCCTCCACATTGATCCTTCATTCCGCACCTCCGGGGCAAGGCACTCCCACACCCTCCATCCGGGCTGCATCAACGACCTGCCCGAACTCGAACTTTTATGGGGTGTCCACGATGCTCAGTCTCCAGCAGACGGTGGACTGCGCGGCATACGCCGGTTATACCGGCAACCTCGAGATCACCTTCGTCTCGATGGCGTATCAGGAGAGCAATTTTTGTGCAGGGGCCATCGAAAGCGGCTCCGGGACATGTTTCGTGACTTCACCGGGGTGCGGCTCCTCCTATCCCAACGCCGAGGGTATCCTGCAGGAGGGCACCGGTGGCCAATGCCCTCCCGCGGGCGG
>JAKBKR010000069.1 GCA_021832495.1 bacterium
GGGCCGTTCCCTTCCGACGGTACAATCAGGAGACCGCACACAAGAAGGGCATCGGTCCCGGGCGGTATCCCCAAAAGGTCGCAAAAAAGGTCCTCATCGTCCTCGAGAACGCCGAAGCGAACGCGGAGGACGAGGGACTCAATGTGGATGATGCGTACATCAAGGTCGCGGCCGCCTCCAGGGGACGCATCGTGAAGGCCATCATGCCACGGGCCCAGGGACGCTCCACCCCCTGGAACGAGCAGACCACGAACATCGAGATCGTCCTGGCGGAGCGAGGACAGAGCTGACCATGGGTTCGGAACGCAAATTCCTCCAGGAGAACATGCGCCGGGTACTGCTCAAGGAGTACTTGGTGGAACAGACGAAACGGGCCGGGTTCGGCGGCGTGACCATCACCCGCACCCCGATGGGAACGCGGGTCACGCTGGTGTGCGAGCGGCCGGGTGTCATCATTGGTCGCCGGGGAGAATACGTACGGGCGCTCACCGAGACGATCGCCAAGGACTTCAAGCTCGACAACCCCCAGATCGAGGTCCAGGAGGAGAAGAAGCCCAACCTGAACGCCCAGTTGATGGCCGAGAAGCTGGCGGTCGCGCTGGAGCGCGGTTGGCATTTCCGCCGGGCCGGCCACTCTACCGTACGGCGCATCATGGAGAGCGGCGCCCGGGGTTGCCAGGTCATCCTCTCGGGCAAGCTCACTGGGGAGCGGCACCGGACAGAGCGGTTCAAAGCCGGCACCATCAAGTACTGCGGAACGGCGGCGATCTACCTGATGAAGAAGGGATTCTGTCAGGCTCGCCTCAAACCCGGCGTCATCGGTGTGGTCGTATGGATCATGCCGCCGGATGCGAAGATGCCCGATGAGGTCAGTGTGGCGGGAAAGCCGGTCATCGTTGCCCAGCCCCCGGTCCTTCCACCGGAAGAGCCGGAAGTCGAGCCGCTGCCTCCGGCGGCCGAGGACCCGGGTGACGGGGCGCCCACCGAGGAGTTGAAATGAGCCTCTTGCGGACCAAGGACCTCCGGGCCCTCTCCGACGAGGACCTCCAGAAGAAGATCGCCGAACTGGAGATGGACCTCTTGCGGGAGCGCGGCGTGGCCGCCATGGGCGGTGCGCCAGCATCCCCCGGCAAGCTACGCGCGCTCCGGACCAATGTCGCCCGGGCGCTCACGATCCTGCGGGAGAGGCGCCGGTGAGCCGCACGTACATGGACGAGTTCATCGGGTGCTCCCTCAACGTTACGAAGAGCCCGGGGCTCGCCCAAGTCCCGGTCGTCGGCACGGTGGTCGACGAGACCCGGAACATGCTCGTCCTTGAGGTCCCCGGACACCCGGGGCTCGTGCACGTGCCCAAGCACGGTCTCGAGGGATTCCTCGGGGACGCTTCGGGGCAAACAGCCTTTATAGGTGACGCGGTACGGGTGCGCCCGGAGGACCGGATCAAACGGTTCGCCACCCGGAGAGCAAATCGATGACCACCAAAACCCGATCCGCAAAGGCCCGCGACACGGGCCTCGATGTGCGTCTCCCGAAGGAGACCTGCACGGACCCGAAGTGTCCGTTCCACGGACACATTAAGGTGCGCGGGCAGACGATCGAGGGTGTGGTCGTCTCGACCAAGATGCAGGGGACCGTCGTCGTCGAGCGGACCCTCCTCCACTACGTCCCCAAGTATGAGCGCTACGAGAAGCGCAAGAGCCGTTACATGGTCCATGCCCCCCCCTGCCTCAAGATCACCGAAGGAAAGCGCGTGCGCATGGCGGAGACCCGACCGCTCGCGAAGAACGTCAGCTTCGTGCTCGTGGAGAACCTGGGCGAGGTCTCCCTCCCGGTGAAAGGGGAGGAGGAGGTCAAATCGTGAAGGGGATCGCGGGACGCCGGTCACGGGCCCTGCCGAAGGGAGCCCGGCTCGAGTGCGTGGATAACACGGGGGCGAAGGTCATTGAGATCATCGCCGTGAGCAACTGGCACGGCCATCACCGCCGGTACCCGAAGGCGGGCGTCGGCGACCTCGTGGTGGCGTCGGTCAAGAAGGGGACGCCCGAGATGCGCAAGCAGGTGGTCTACGCGATCATCGTCCGGCAGAAGTTCCCGATGCTGCGAGCCGATGGTACCCACGTCATGTTCGAAGACAACGCCGCGGTGCTCGCGACCGACACGGGCGAGGTCAAGGGGTCCCACATCAAGGGACCCGTGGCGAAAGAGGCGGCGGAACGGTGGCCCCGGGTGGCCGCCATCTCGTCGATGATACTTTAGGAGGCATTCATGACGGTACATTCCTCTCTACCCCGCAAGCAACGGAAAGCGCTCTACACAGCCCACCAGACCGCTCGTCGGCGCCACTTGGCGTTGTCGCTCTCCCGCGAGCTCCGCTCTCGGTACGGCCGGCGGAGGATCACCGTGAAGAAAGGGGACACCGTGCGCGTGATGAGCGGTTCGTTCGTGGGCCGTGAAGAACGCGTCACCAAGGTGGACTACCGGGATTACTCCTTGGTCCTCGACAACATCACGGTCAAGAAGGCGGATGGAAAGATGAAGAAGCTCCCCATCTCCCCCCATCATCTGATGATCACGAAGCTCGACCTTGCAGATCCCTGGCGACGGCGCATCCTGAAGGCGCCCGCAGAAGACGCGGCGGCCTCTGCTCCCGAACCCGCATCAGATGCGGAGACGGAGGAGGGTCCGGCACCCGCAACCTCAAGCGCCGAGCCGGAGGAGGAAGAACCATGACGTTCCGGTTGAAGCGACGTGCTGCCCCCAAGAACTGGCCGATCCACCATAAGGGGACCAAATGGATCCAGCGACCTGCCCCAGGGCCACATGCCTTTGAGGAAAGCCTCGCTCTATCCCTCGTTTTACGCGATGTGCTTCAGTTGGCGCACAGTGCCCGCGAAGCCCAGAAGCTCCTGCGGGAGGGCAAGGTCTGGGTCGACGGGAAGGTGGTCAAGGACCCCGCCCGGGGGATCGGTCTCATGGACGTACTCTCCCTGGGGGCGCCTCCGACGCAACACTTCCGGGTGCTCAAGAACCGCCTCGGGAAGCTCGCCATCCATCCGATCCCTGCGGAAGAATCCAAGTTCAAACTGGCCCGGATCCGGTTCAAGCACACGGTCCCGGGGGGCAAGGTTGCCTTGACGCTGCACGACGGGCGCAACATCTTGGTCGCTGCCAGCTCTCCCTATAAGGTGGGGGACACCCTACGCCTCGATCTTCCCGGTCAGAAGGTGGCCTCCCGGCTCGCCCTTACCCCCGGCATGCTGGCGTACGTTTCTGGCGGAAGCCATGTCGGCGAGGTGGCCCATGTCGACCGGGTCGAGGTGATCCCCTCGAGCGAGCCCAACCGGGTCCATTTCAAGGAGGGATTCTCCACGGTCAAACCCTACGCCTTCATCGTCGGCGAGGCGACACCGCTCATCTCCCTGCTCGAAGGAGTGGCGAAATGACCGACGGGACGAATCCCATGCGGGCGGTCAAGGTCCACAAGATCGTGGTGAACATCGGCGTCGGGAAGTCTGGCGAGCCGCTTGCCAAGGCGCACAAGGTGCTCCAGATGGTGACGGGCCAGAAGAGCGTCGCAACGAAGGCGCACCGCACGAACCGGGACCTGGGTGTGCGTGAGGGGCAGGAGATTGGCGCCAAGGTAACCCTGCGGGGGGCCCGGGCGATGGAATTCCTCCAAAAGGCGCTCGGCACCCGGGAGAACCAGATGAGCCGGGCGGGCATCGACCGGGACGGGAACTTCGCCTTTGGCATTCCCGATTACACGGACTTTCCCGGTTTCAAGTACGATCCGGCCATCGGCATCTATGGCATGGACATCTGTGTCGAGGTCGGTCGGAGAGGGGGAAGGTCGGTCCGTCACCGGAGTCGGAGTCCCCGACCGTTGGCTCGAAGCGCCCGGGTCCTTCCCGAGGAGACGGCGAGCTTCCTCGAGAAGACCCTGGGGGTCAAATTTGTGGAGTAGGGGGAAGAAGCGATGAAGCCCAAGAAGCTGTTCGGACGGAAGGTCGGTTGCCTGCGCTGCGGGCGCAAGCGGGGGATCGTGCGGCGGTACAACCTTCACGTTTGCCGCCAATGTTTCCGGGAGATCGCCATGGACCTCGGGTTCCACAAGTACGATTAAGGAAGGTGGAGGAACGATGCAGGATGTTTTGAACGATGCCTTGGTGAAGATCCGGAACGCAGATTCTTCCGGAGTGCCCGAGGTCCGGATCGCGCCGGTGTCCAACACGGTCGGCGCCGTGCTCGGGATCCTGAAGGAGAACGGTTACGTCGGCGAGTTCACCCTCGAAGCGAACGGGAAGGGTGGGGCCTACCGGGTCTCGCTCGTGCGTCGGATCAACTATTGCGGCGTCATCAAGCCCCGCCTTTCGGTGGGTGTCCGCGACCTCGAACGGTTCGAGGCTCGTTTCCTACCGGCCCAGGACTTTGGGCTGCTCATCCTCAGTACGAACAGCGGCATCATGACCCAGATGAAGGCGCGGGAGATCGGCGCGGGGGGACGGCTCATCGCCTATGTCTACTGAGCACACAACTTCGGTTCCCCTCCCCAAAGGGGTCACGGTAACGCTGAAGGCGGACCAGCTCACGGTCGCCGGACCGCTCGGCAAGGTAACGCGGACCTTCCCCGCAGCGGCGATCGCCCTCAAGGTCTCAGGGGATTCCGCGATGTTGACGCTCACCTTGCCCGCCCGCCGGAAGACCCTGGCCATCCTCGCGACCTGGGAACACCACGTGAAGAACATGGTCCTCGGGGTCACGAAAGGCTTCGTGGCGCAGGCAAAGATGGTCTCCGCCCACTTCCCGATGAAGGTCTACGAGAAGGAAGGGCACGTGATCATCGAGAACTTCCTTGGGGAGAAGTTCCCTCGGCGCTCGCCCTTGGTCGGCACGACGAAGGTCGAGGTCGCGGGGGAGGTCCTGAAGTTCACCGGGATCGACATCGAGGCCGTCGGCCAGTCCGTGGCCAATATGGAGAAGACAACCCACATTCGTAACTACGACCCACGCGTGTTCCAGGACGGCATCTATATCACCGAGAAGGCTCGGCCTGAGGAGTGAGGACGATGGCAGAGAAGAAGGCAAAGGAGACGAAGGAGGAGGACACGCAGAAGCGGCGTCCCACGCTCACCGCTGAAGAGGTCCGGCTCATGGCCGTGCGCCGGGCCGTCCGGTCCCGTCACCCCCTGTTCGTGCGCCAGCACGCCCACCGTTACTGGCGGATCGGCCGATGGGGGTCTTGGCGGCGTCCGCGCGGGATGCAGTCGAAGCAGCGGCGACATTACGGTTATCGTTCGGAGGTCGTCTCCATCGGGTACGGTACGCCCGCCCAGACCCGAGGCCGGACCGCCCTCGGATTCGTCCCGGTGGTCATCCATCATCCGGGAGAGATGGAGGAGCTCGAGCCGACCCGTCACCTCGTGATCATCGGTCGCAGCGTGGGCACCAAGAAGCGTCTCGGGCTCGAAGAGTCCGCCCGCAAGAAGGGCTTCCGGATCGCCAACCCCTTGGCCCGAGGCGGTGGCGGAGGAGGGGAAGAATGACGGACCTTGCCAATCAACGTCGCATGGCGGCCGCGGTCCTGAAGTGCGGTGTCAACCGGGTCTGGATCGATCCGGAGAGCTCCGTCGACCTCGAAGAAGCGGTCACCCGTTCTGATATCCGACACGCGATCCGGGTAGGGGTCATCGCAGCGAAGCCGGTGCGCGGGGTCTCCCGTGCCCGCGCAAAGGCCCACGATGAAGAGCTACGCCGGGGGCGCCATCAGGGTCCCAGCTCTCGCAAGGGCACCCCACGGTCTCGCCTTCCGCGCAAGGACCGGTGGATGAACCTCGTCCGCGCACAGCGCCGGCTGCTTTCACAACTTCGGAGCGACAAGAAGATCACCCCGGCGTCGTACCGGACCTACTATCGGAAGGTCAAGGGAGGCATGTTCCGTAGCCGGGCCCACCTCGTCTCCAGCCTGAAGCTCGCTAGCCTCCTCAAGGAGAGCTGAAATCATGGCGGAAGGACCCCGATATCGAGTGCATTTCCGACGCCGACGGGACGGCAAGACGAACTACCGATACCGACTCAAGCTCCTGAAGAGCGGCAAGCCCCGCGCGGTCGTTCGGATCACCAACGCCCGCGTGCTCGTGACCCTCACACGGTACGATCCTCACGGAGACTTGGTGGCGGCCCAGGCCCAATCCACCGAGCTCTCCGGGCTTGGATTCGGTGAGCGCTCGCTCACCTCGACGACCGCCGCTTACCTCACCGGGTACCTGGCCGGGGTAAGAAGCCTCGCCGCGGGCCATCCAGAGGCCGTCTTGGACGGGGGGTTGACGCATCCGACCCCGGGTGGAAGGGTAATGGGCGCCCTCAAAGGTCTGGTGGACGCCGGACTGCAGATCCCACATTCGCAGGAGCACTTCCCGAGTGCGGACCGGATCTCGGGCCAGCACTTGAAAGAGAAGATCCCTGTGGACTTAGGCAAGATGATAGAGAAGATCAAGAACGGCGTCGCCCCATCGACCAAGGCGGCGGGAAAGAGCGCATGAGGAGCGAAGGCCGAGGCGACAACCGGGAAGGGGCCCCGGACCCCACGGCGTCCTGGATGCCTCGCACGGAACTCGGGAAGCGGGTCCGTGCCGGCGAGATCACGACCTTCTCCGAGGCATATCACAGCGGTCTCTCCATCAAGGAATCCCAGATCGTGGACATCCTCCTGCCGGAGATGCAGGACGAAGTGCTGGATGTGAACATGGTCCAGCGGATGACGGATTCGGGCCGTCGGCTCAAGTTCGCCATTACGGTCGTCGTTGGGAACGGGGACGGTGTCGTGGGGCTTGGACGGTCGAAGGGCAAGGAGGTCGGCCCGGCCATCCGTACGGCCATCGACCGGGCAAAGCTCAACCTCATCGAAGTCATCCGGGGCTGTGGCAGTTGGGAGTGCGGGTGTTACCGTCCGCATTCGCTCCCTTTCTCGGTCACCGGAAAGTGCGGCAGCATTCGCGTGACGTTCAAGCCGGCTCCCCAGGGGGTCGGGCTCGCCGTCGGGGATGTGGCCAAGCCCGTCCTAAGGTTCGCCGGCATCAAGGACGCGTGGGGATTCACCCAGGGTCACACCAAGACCACCGTGAACTATGCCATGGCCGCCTTCGATGCCATGCGAAAGCTCTCTCTCCTGAAGGTTCCACCGGCGGATCTGAACCGGCTCAAGATGATCCGGGGTCCCACCGGTACTTCCATCCTCCCGAAGATCGAACCGCTGCCCGAAGGCGAGCGGCGGGGCGGGGGAGGTCGGGGAGGACCCGGCCGGGGAGGACCGCGCCGGCGCGGGGGCGGAGGTCGGTTCTGATGGTGTGGCTCGTCGTGCGCGTGCGGGGAGGCATTCACGCCCACCGGGACATCCTGGCCACCTTCCGGGAGCTCCGGTTGCACAGGCCAAACCACGCGACCATCCTTCCCGAGGAGGAATCCTACCGTGGGATGCTTACCCGGGTCCAGGGATATGTCACCTGGGGTCCGGTCTCGGTCGAGACCGTGGAGCTGCTCCTGAAAGGACGCGGGAAGCAGCCGGACGGGGAACCGTTGGCCGATGGGGAAGCGAAGAAGCTCGCCCCTCAGGCCGCCAAGGAGGGGCTCCGTGGGGTGAAGGGGTCCGTGGTACCTGTGTTCCGGCTCAAGGCGCCGACCGGGGGCTGGAGATCCACAAAGAAGCCCTTCACGATGGGTGGTGCCCTCGGGTTCCGCGCGGCGGGAACCAAGGATGACATGAACGCGGTAGCCCGCCGGATGATCTGAAGGGGAAGGAGGCAGGAATATGGTTTCAAAGACAAGGAAGTTCCGGGGGTCCCGGACCCATGGCCGAGGGACCAAGGCGGGCCGGGGAGCGGGAAAGCGCGGCGGTACTGGAAATGCTGGTCTACACAAGCACAAGTTCAAGAGCATGCTCATCTATGCGCCGGACCATTTCGGGCGCCATGGTTTCAAGCGCCCCGCTGCGGCGATGTCCTATCCCGTGGCGGTGAACGTCGGGGAGCTTCCCACGCTCGCCCCGCTTCTCAAGGAGAAGGGGCTACTGACTTCGGAGGGTGCGGTGAACGTGGCCGACCTCACCGGGGCCGGCATCGACCGTCTCCTCGGTGGTGGCAAGGTCGAAGGGAAGTGGAAGGTCCGGGTCGCTCACGCTTCCCGCCTGGCGCAGGAAAAGGTCGAGATCGCGCAATAGGCCCATCGGCCGCATCCGTTCGACTCTGGCCGAGTGCCAGAGAGTTCACCGCCGCCTCCCGCAATGGAGAGTGGCGGCCCTTGGGGTTCGAGGCATGCTTTAAATCCGAAGCGACCTCAGATACCCGCGAGGCGTGGCATGGGTCTACTCTGCCTGAGCGTTCGCTCCCGGCGCAGTGGGCTGGCATCGCTGGACAAGCTCTCGGATCGAAAGGCCCAAGATCTTCTGCGCCGGACGCTCCGCCACCATCCGACGACCGCAGGGGTGGCCCTCCGGACCTGCAACCGCTTTGAGCTCTACTTCTCGATGCCCGATGGGGTGGAGCCTGCCGTCCGCCGTTTCATCGGTTCCTTCCGATTGGACCCCCACCAAGAACTCTACGCCGGGGTACGGGTCGTCGAACACCTTTTCGAGGTG
>JAKBKR010000070.1 GCA_021832495.1 bacterium
GACGGGGTCGTTTGTGAAGCGTGCTCAGGATGTGCGGCAACAACGCTTTCGGACATGGTGGGCTCTGCGATACTCGCAAGATGGCGTTCCCTATTTAATCTTGTGCTAGACTATACTCCCACTGTCTTCTTCGCCGGAGAGGGCACGGAAAGGTTAGAAAGGGAGGTAGGGTCACTGACCCCATCCCTTCTTTGGCGACCCAACGCCAGCATCGAGATACTCAAGTCTGCGCTAAGCGAACGGGGCAGGCAGTTGATTCGTAACATTTGAGGGGTCAGCTTTAAATGTCGGAAGACCCTCTATTTAAAAGGGACCCATGGGGGTCATGAAGAGTCTTCGAGAAAGCGTTTGGCCGACGGGCAAGAAGAACCTTGGCGCGCCGGTGTACGTCGAGGAGGACGGGCCCATCCTTGGCATTGTTGATGACGTGTTCGTGGATCGGTCTTCAGGTAAGCCCTTGGCCTACAAGATCCTGGCGTCAGGGCAGTACCTTGAACTCCCGGCCGAAGCCATCACCGAGACTCCCGGCGGCTACATCTACCGGTCTCCATGGTTCGCAGAGGCGGATGCCCTGGTTCGAAAGCTTGAGGGGCACAACCTCATCATGCCGGAACTCTTCTTCTCCACACCGGCGACAGCGAGTTCGGACCGCAAGCTGCTCGACGCAGCCATGCAACGGTCCCCGGCCCTCAAGAAGATAGTGGAGGAGGCCACCGACCTCCACAAGGAGCTCTTGCCGAGGATCGAATCGATGGAGAAGGAGAAGGGAAGGCTCATCGGGCAGATCGCCGACCTGACCGAAGGGATGGCGAGCGGGCGCGTTGACAAGGAGTCGTATCGGGAGGGATTCGTGGCCCTCAAGCGACGGCTTCAAGTGTTGGAGGCGTCAATCCGTAGGGGGGAATCGCTCCGATCTCGGCTGGAAGGGGTACCGTTCGTTCGCCTAACACTGAATGGTAGTGCTTCCAAGAGCCACGAATCCGGCAACGGTCACGCCCCCTCTTTCCAAGCAATGCACGCCGGCGCGGCTCCCCGACCGGAGGACTGGAAGCGCGTCAAGAAACTCCGAGTCTTGAAGTCAGAGAAGGATATCCGGGAGAAGGAGGAGCGACTCACCCGGCTCGAGAAGGAACTCGAGAATTTCGGTCTCCCACTCGATCAAGCCATCCAAGCGCTTTCCAAGGACTTCCCAGCCTTGGTCCGTGCCAGTGAACAAGGGCCAGAGGCGCTCCGGGAGGAGCTTCGTCGCCGACTGGGTGCCGTCCCCAAGCGCGATGCCCCGCGGGAGGCCCCCACTCCCGTTGCCGAAGCCCCTTCTGTTGTGACGCCAAAGTCCAGTTGCCCCTTCTGCGGCGAACCTCTGAAGGGCGGGGAGAAATCCTGCCCCGCCTGCCAGGCTGACCTTGCGGGGGCAGCAAAGGCAAAGGAAGGGGCCGGACCTCCCTCAAAGACGGATAAGTTCTTCAAGGGGGGCGGAGCCACGAAGACCGGGGTTGTTCTCCTTCTGGTGGGAACGGCACTCTACCTGCTGAGCCACTTCCTGCATTGAGGTGGAGAGGAGACAGAGGGCCGGGTATGGATGATGAAGGGCCTCCCCGGGCGAATACCAAAAAGGTAGAGGAAAGTGACCTCGACTCCACGCTCAACGATATTGCCGACGATCTGGATTCCATTCTGAAGAAGACGGACCGGCAGCTCTCAGAACCTCCGGTCGAGGGGCGCCGGTCGCTGAAGGAATCCGAATCGGTACTCGATGAGATCCTCGGTGAGGAGAAGTTCGTAGGGGACGAATCCTTGTGTCCCGCCTGCGGTGCCGTGACCAATGTTTATTCTGACCGGTGCGAAAACTGTGGCGCCCTGTTCGATGAGAGCGTTTGCCGATGCGGGCACTGCCAGGCCGAGGTGCCGAAGGAGGCACTCTTTTGTCCCTCCTGCAACCAGCCTCTCACAGAAAGCGACGCCCTCTGTCCGGTATGTTCCGCGTCGGTTCCGTATCAGTCGGGCGTTTGTCCGGCATGTGGTGCGGAACTGGCGGAGGGGGATGTACGCTGCGCCAACTGCGGCAATATCGTCGAACCGAATGCGGTCGCCTGCACCGTCTGTGGCACCATGCTCATCGAGGGCGCCAAGCCAAAGTCCGTTACGGCGCAGTTTGTGCAGCCCCCCTCCGGTGCCGTCGTTGCGGCAGTCCCCGTGAAAGCAGTACTTGAAGGAAGTGGCGGGGTTTCCGAAGTGGAGGTCCAAAACCGGATCGAGAACAAGCTTACGGTTGAGGCCATCCTCAAGCCCGCGGCAGAGCCCGAAGGAGCGCGGAAACCCAAGGGAGGGAACCTCGTGGACAAGGCCCGGGAGCGACGTAAGGATTCCCTCTTCCCTTTCACCGCGGTGATCGGGCAGGACAAGATGAAGCTCGCCCTGATACTGAATGTGATCGACCCCCTGATCGGCGGAGTGCTCATCACGGGCCAGAAGGGAACCGGAAAGTCGGTCACGGTTCGGGGCCTAGCCGAGATCACTCCGGAGATCCGGGTCATTGACGGCTGTCGCTTCTCCTGCGACCCGGAAAAGCAGAACTTCTGGTGTTGGGAGTGCCACGAGAAGTACGACCAGACCCCACCGGAGTCGCTCCCGGTGAAGAGCCGGCCTCTCCGGGTGGTCGACCTTCCGTTGAACGCCACGGAAGACCGGGTCGTCGGCACGCTCGATGTGAGCAAGGTTTTGACCGAAGGCGTATTCTCCTTCGAATCCGGTGTCCTTGCCGAGGCGAATCGCGGCGTCCTTTACGTGGATGAGATCAATCTTCTTGACGACTATGTCGTCGACGTCCTTTTGGATGCGGCGGCCATGGGGGTTGTGACGGTGGAACGGGAGGGGGTGTCGGTGCGATACCCTGCCCGATTCGTCATGGTCGGCAGTATGAACCCTGAGGAGGGAGGTCTTCGCCCCCAGCTGCTTGACCGGATCGCCCTCGAGGTATCCGTGACTGGGATCGAGGCGCTGGACAAGCGGATGGAGGTGGTCCAGCGCCGGATGGACTTTGAGAACGACCCGGTGATCTTCCGAGGGCGGTTCGATCAAGATCAGGAAGGGGTGCGCGCCCGCATCCGGAAGGCCCGGGAGGTCCTTCCGCAGGTCAAGTTCCCTCCGAAGCTCTTTGCCGCCATACCCAAGGTAACGACACAGTTCGGGGTTGATGGCCATCGGGCTGACATCATGATCGAGCGGGGAGCGGCGGCCCTCGCCGCCTATGAGGGGCGGGCTGAGGTCAACCCGGACGACATCTTCCGTGTGGCTGACATGGTCCTTCCTCACCGGATGCGCCGCAAGCCCTTCGAGCAAGCGGAGTTCTCCAGCGACCGTCTGAAGCGCCTGATCTCCGAGAGCATCTGAGGGGACCCCTCCCGCCACTATTATCTTCCCGCGCAGGTTGCCATCCCTGAGGATTGGTGATAACCCGTGGCAGATCCTGAGACAACCGCAAGCGAGCTCGATGCCGAGATGGCCTTCATCCAAAAGAAGATCGCCGAGGGCATCGCTCGGAAGCAAAAGGAGCTCGAGGAACGTCATCGACGGGAGCTGGAAAATGCCCACAAGGATTTTGAGTCCCGCCTCGGAGAAAAGGAACGGGAGCACCGGTCGGCTTTAGAGAAGCTCGAACGGGAGCTTCGCGAAAAACAAGCGGCTGCGCTCGAAGAACGGAGCGAGAAGCTGTCCAGCGAGTTCGCGGAGGAGTTCGCCAAACAAGAGCAGACCCTACGGGTCAAGTTCGCCGAGGAGCGCAAAGCGTTCCAGGAGGACTTGCAGCGCCGTTCGGATGCGGACCTCGCCCGCGACAAACGTGACCTTGAAGAGACGTTCCAGGCCAAGCTAAGAAAGAGGGAGGAGGAACTTAAGGAGCGGTTCGAGGGCGACCTCCGTAACCGAGAGGCAGAACTCCGTCGCGCACTTGAACTCGAATACCGCCAAAAGCTTACCGAAGCCCAGACAAAAATCGAGGAGGACCTCCGCAGCCGGTCAAAGGAGCTCCAAGCGGCGGCCGAGCAGGCTGCGCAACAGAAGATCGACCTGGAGCGTGCCCGGATCGAGAACGAGAATGCCCGGAAGCTCGATACCGAGGTCGCCCGTCTGGAACACGAACATCGCCAAAAACTGTCGGAAGCGGAAGCGGACCTTAAGGAGAAGTTCGCGGGTTCCGTGGAGAAGGAACGACACCGGATCGAGGAGGATTTCCGTGTCCGCCTCCTCAAACGAGGTCGTTATGCCCGGTTGTCTCACGCTCTCCAAAAGCCCCTGTATCCCTTCCCTGCCTTCGTGGGGTTGGAGAAGGCGAAACGGGCCTTGCTCCTCAATGCGATCAACCCGAACGTGAACGGTGTCGTGCTTTGGGGGCGCCAAGGGAACGGGAAGTTCTCCTTGCTGCTAGCCTTCGCCGAGATGCTGGCACCGATGGAGAAAGACCTCGTGGGCCGGCCCGAGGAGTTCCGACCGTGGAACGACGAGGAGCGATACCTGACGGGACGGGTCCATTACGGTAAGGAGATGGCCACCTATCTTGTCGACACCTACCTCCAATGCGCCACGCTATCCCTCCCCCCGGCGCATCGCCGGACCGAAGGACCGGGCGCCTCGGAGATGCCCCAGATGCTGTTGAGCAGCCTCAAGGACGAGGACGAGCATGCGTATCACCTCCTGAACGGCTTCACCCTGCACGTGGAGGTCTCCAGCCCCAACACGGTAGAGGAGCGCCTCGAGATCATGCACCGGAACGCCGAGTTCCGCAAGGCCCCCGGGCCTTTCCGGGAGAAGTACCGGGCGGCGATCGAAGACACTCTCGGGAACATCCGTGGAGCTCGAGAAAAGGTTGCTTCTGTTGCCATCTCTACAAAGATCCTCGCCCTCGTCGCGCGGATGACGATCCTCGACAAACAGAGTTCTCGCCTCGATGTATTGATGGAGCAGTTGGCCCGCACCAATGCCGCTTTCGAAGGACGCTCCGAGGTCGACCCGACGGATGTCATGGAGGCGGCGGACCTCGCCCTGATGCACCGACTCACCCCGCGGGAGATGGCGGATCTTGAACGAACCCTGCCGCATGAGGGGACCGCCCCGCACCCGAAGGGATGATGGAATGATCCTCTCAGATTCCCGGATCCTCGAAGAGATCGAACGACGTACGATCGTCATCCAGCCCTTTCGCCGCGAGTGCCTGGGCTCGAACTCCTATGATGTGCATCTTGGAAAGTACTTATCGACCTACGATTGCCCGGAGCTTGACGCCCGCCAGCCGAACCCGGTCAAGGAGTTCGAGATCCCGCCCGAAGGGTACGTCCTCCATCCGAACCAACTCTACCTTGGCGTGACAGAAGAGTACACTGAGACCCATCGGCACGTCCCCTTCCTCGAGGGCAAATCCAGTGTAGGCAGGCTTGGGATCGACATCCACTCCACCGCAGGGAAGGGGGATGTCGGTTACGCGAACTACTGGACCCTTGAGATGTCTTCCAAGATCCCCGTTCGCGTCTACGCCGGGATGCCGATAGGGCAGCTCATCTACTTCGAGATCGAAGGCGAGATCCTGCACGACTATTCGCACAAGTCTTCCGCAAAGTATGCCCAGGTCAACCCGCACCCGGTCCCCTCCCGGATGTACATGAACTTCAAGTGAACGTGTCAGCGGGAGCTGGTGAGGTTAACGTCCGGAACCCGATCGCCCGTGTCATAGCCGATTGGCCCTATCTCCATCCCATCGCTTCCCCTCGAAGCCCGTCGCCCTGCCCCCTCCGCTCAGACCTCGGAGCGAACCGCTTGAGGAGATGGTCTCCCCCCCGGGGTTGTTCGCGGAACCAATGAAGATGGACGCGAACAAAGGTTGCGACGTGCACATGATCTGGGACCCTCGTTTCCTCGATTACGATTTTGGTGAGGGACACCCGTTCACCGAACGGTCTCGGGCGGCGGCGGTGGAGCTTCTGGACGCGACCGGTTTTTTCTCCCGGCGCGGGATCCGGCGGGAAGCAAAGGTCAAACTTCCGTCGGAGGAAATCTTGCGCAACTTCCACACCCCCCGACACATCGCCCGAGTCCGGCGGGAGAGTGAGAGCCCAAATCCTGGCCTCCTGGACCGGGGAGATACGCCGGCATTTCCTGGGGTCTGGGAAGCCTCGACGCGCATCGTTTCCGCCACGGTGGAAGCGGTCCGGACCGTCAGTTCCGGCGGAGCCCTTCATGCGACCAACCTGGCGGGAGGGCTCCACCATGCTTCCCCCGGAGCTGCAAGCGGTTTCTGCGTCTTCAACGACATCGGTGTCGCTCTGGCGACCGGACTCAAAGAGGGGTGGTTTCGAAAGGTGGCCTACATCGATATCGACGCGCACCACGGTGATGGCGTGATGTATGGCTTCTATGAGGATGCCCGGGTCCTCGACATTGACTTCCATCAGGATGGGCGGACGCTCTTTCCCGGAACCGGCTCTGTTGGCGAGGTGGGAGCCGGAGAAGGTCGTGGGACCAAGGCGAACATCCCCCTGCCCCCCGGTACCGGAGATGGGGATTTCATCTCGCTCTTTCGGCGGATAGTTCCCCCCCTGATCGAGAACTATGGCCCGGATCTCATCCTGATGCAGTGCGGTGTCGATGCGCATTCGGGAGATCCCCTGGCTCATCTCGAGTACACCCGGGTCGCGTACGAGGAAGCCTTGGCCACGGTCCATCGCCTGTCGCACGATCTCTGTGGCGGGAAGATGGTGTTGGTCGGGGGCGGGGGGTACCAAGCTTCGAACGTCGCCCGCATCCTCGCCCAAGATGCGATCGTTCTTTCCGGCGAGGACGTCCCTGGTGCCGATGCGGCGCTTCCGGAACCTTGGCGGAAGGAATTCTTGTCGACGTTCGGTGAATCAGCCCCAACGTCATGGGGAGAGAACCCACCGGCCTCACCCCATCCGTGGACCCCGGAGGCAAGGGAGAAGATCGTCCAAGCACTTTCCCATCATCTCCGGCGCGATCTCTAGTGCGTCGGATGGGACGAGTTCTGCCGTTGGGATTCCGGATCAGGAGAGAACAATCGCGGGATGGCCGGGCCGGGCGCGCTTGCGGCGGCTCCCCGGGTCCGTCGTGTCAGTGCCCTCCTCTTCTGGGCAGACAGAAACCTGCGGGATGTGGAAGCGCTTGGACAGAAAGGGACGGGCCTCATCTAGGATGGCGCGCTCCTCAGAGGCAGAGAGCCCCACCCACCGAGAGGATTCCCCCTCCTTTCGGTATTCAGCCCCGAACTTCGCGAGCTCTCCTACCCACGGTACGAGTTGAGGGTCTTGGCGCGCCCGTTCCATGAAGGATTTCATATCGAGGCGGCCCCCGGTCATGGAAGGCGGGATCAATTCGACCGCCCGATACTTCCAGGGGGCGGCCACAAAGAGATCGAGTCGGGCCGGGCTCTTTGTCCAAATCTTAAGGAGGGACCCTACATCCTCCTCTAACTGCTCCACCACCTCTTCCAGCACCATGGAGATCGGGTGCGAAGCGAACTCCTCACCGGTCGGGAAGATGCCTTCAGCGGCGAGCGTTCCCGACGGTACGAAGAGGGCCCGGGCCTCCTCGGCGATGTGCGGGGTGATCGGCGAAAGTAACCGTGACCAGGCCTCGGCAGCCCGACGAAGCAGGGTTGTATTGGAACCCCCACGGGCCGAGTACCTTCGGAAAAGCGTAGGCAAGGCAACGTAGGTATCTTGCGCCACCGTCCTGAGATCGTAGTCGTCCCACGCCCTCCGAACCTCATGGATGATCGCATGCAATCGGGAGGAGAACCAGCGATCGATATGGGCGGTCAGCGCATCGGTACCGATGGTCGGTTCCGGCAATGCACGGATCTCCGTGAGCATCCTCAGGATGTCATCCAGTCGAGCCCGCGCGTTCCGACATTGAGTCTCTTCCCATTGGATGTCCTGGAAGGGCGATGCGCTCAGACTGTAGTAAAGGCGCAGCCCATCAGCCCCGTATGTCGCGAGCACAACATCAACCGGGGGCACCGCTCCCCCCTTCTGGTCCTTCTTGGAGAGCTTGTCCCCCGAGTAGTTGGTCATCCACCAGTTGATGAAGATTCCTTGGGGCTGCAACTCAGCAGGAAGCATCGCCGCATGGACGTACAGGAATACCGGGAAGTGGACCCGTTTGTGTTCCTTCCCACCCAGATTGATGTCGACAGGATACCAATACAGGAACTCACGTCGGGCCCGTTCGAGCACTTCGCGGTTCGCCAGGCTTCCCCCGGAACCCTTCCCGAGGAAAACATAGTCGAAGAACTCGTTCGTCAGGTCGTCGACCCTGAGCTCTCCTTGCGCCACGAACCGGCGAATGATGTAGTACGCGGGGTAGAAAGTGGAGTCTGCAATGGGTTCGATGGTCCAACTGGGGTCGAGGGGGAAGGGAGTCCCGAGCCAACGACCCTTGCGGACGGCAGGCCGGTCCTCGAACCACTCTATGATCCCCGGCAGTTCGTCACGGTACTCCCGGGGATGAAAGCGCATCCGTTGCACCTGATCGATCACCCGGGACTTC
>JAKBKR010000071.1 GCA_021832495.1 bacterium
GGCTGCTCCGGGGCATGTCCCGGGGGGGGATCATTGTGAACTTGAGCACCATCGCTCCCGAAGAGGCCCGCCGCTTGGCGGCCGACGCCGCGTCCCAGGGAGTCCGATACGTGGATTCGCCCATTGGGGGGAGCATCGATGCTGCGGCCCGAGGTGAGGTACTCTTCTATGTGGGTGCTGATCAGCGGGTCCTCGAAGCTGTACGCAAGTATCTTGGGTGGATGTCTCGCGAGATCATCCACCTAGGTCCTGTTGGGTCCGGGTCTGCCATGAAGCTGGTCAACAACTTCCTCACCATTGCCACGGTCGCCATGGATGCCGAAGCCCTGGCCCTGGCGGAAGGGCTCGGCCTGGATCTTGAAAGATCAGTAGAGGTCCTGCTCAAGGGTGGGGGACGGTCCCAGATGTTGCTGAACAAGAAGGACCTCATGCTTCAGCGGGACTATCAGCCCCGGTTCCGCTTGGCCCTGTCGCTCAAGGACCTCCGTCTTGTCGAGTCGATGGCGCGGGAATCTGATCGGTCCGTCACGATTGCATCGGCGGCCCGGAAGCTCATGGAGGGTGCCATGCGCCAGGGTTTCGGGGAAAAGGATTTCTCGGCGGTGTTCGAATTCGTGCGACGAAACGACCGTCGGGTCAGTCGGAAACGATCCGGTCGACCTTCATCAAGGGATAGTTGAGGTCCTGGCGGAAGGAAAGCGTGGCCGTGACCGTGGCCCCACCGACCTGCACAGTGATCCTTGCATGGAGCATATCTGCCGTAAGATAGTGGTACGCGAAGCGGCCCGAACCGTGGGTTGGGGGGGGTCGGACCGCCACGCTGACCTTAGTGATGAACGGTTGCAATCCGACCGCGGCTTCGATCGCACGTTCGAGGGTCCCGGCCGTTTTCTTGGAGACCGGGACCCCGATGAACTGGTGAAATATGCCACCCAGCTTGATCCCCGCTTCGAAAAGGGCCTGCTCGCGGTCGCTTTCCAGCCTATCCGAAGGACGTACTTGCCGGGGGTTGGGACGCCTTTCGGATGCCATGGCGGACCATGAGCGGCCCCCCTACATAAAAACCCCCCAGAAGGAGGATTCCGGCGAGGGCGAATGCATCTCCCACAAAGTACGGGAAAGTGCCGGGGGCTGGGCGCAGGTTCGGGATGGCGATCGCAAACACTCCCGTGGTCATGATCGGGAAGAGGAAGAGCCGGGTTACGGCCCGGTCCCGCATTCGGGGGTATGGAATCGGGAGGAGCATGAGGGGGGCTAGGATCGCTACTACGAAAAGAAAGGGAAGAGGTAGGACGTTCAGGTACCCGGGAACGTCAAAGAGCAATACGAGGAACATGATGGCCATCGCATTCTGGGGGGTCGATGCTCCCATGAAATGCGGAAGAGCGTGGGCCGACAGCGTATATCGAACCAGACGGGCGATCCCGATCCCCGCGACCGCGATGCCGAGAGCAAGGGGTACAAAACCGTACGGTGCCCAAGTCGATTGGGGATAGAGGTCGATCGCAACGAGAGCGCCAGGAGCGAGGCAAAACGTGATGCTGTCGGAAACGGAGTCTGCTACACGCCCGAAGGTCGAGTCGCCGTCGCCTGCCCGCCGGGCAGCATACCCATCCAAACCATCCCACCCGATGGCTGTGAACATTAGGGCAAGGGCAAAGAGCTTGTTCCCCCAGACGATGTAGATGATGGCCCAGATCCCAGAAAATGCGTTGAGTATCGTGGCCGAGTTCGCGAACCACCGCCAGAATCGGGGACGGCTCACAGGAGCAACTCCGCGATCGTGGTGGTTCCCGCTTGGACGCGGGTCCCTACCGGAACGACTGTCCTGACCCTCTGCCGGGGAAGCACGACATCCACCCGCGAACCGAAGAGGACCATCCCGAAGCGACCTCCCTTGGTCCAGGGTGAACCCGCCTCGGCATAGGCCACGCACCGGCGGGCGACCAGTCCGGTGATCTGCACCACGTCGACTCGCCCGATCGGTGTGCCGAAGATGTAGCGCTTCTGTGCGTTCCCAGTGGCCTCAGGAGAAAATGCCGGGACGCGCGGGCCTTCCCGGGTGTCCACTCGCACAAGATACCCCGATATCGGGACCCGGTTCACATGCACGTTGGTCACGTTCATGAAGGTACCGATGCGTACGATGTCGCCCTCCTCCTTCACGACCATGACCCGACCATCGGCCGCGGCAACGATGGCCCGACCGACACTCCGCTCGGGGTCCCGGAAAAATAGGAGGAGAAGGATGAAAAATGCGGAGACCGCGGTCAACGGTAATAGAAGCCAAGGCGATCGCCATGCGACGTAGCCGAACGCCAACAAAACTTCCGCTCCCAGGAAGGTAGCGAGCCAGACCCGCCCGGGAGCGGCGAACATGCCGAGGGGAGCTCAGGTCTTGAGGACGATCTCGATGTTTACGCCGTCGGGTACCTGGATCCGCATGATCTGTCGGAGGGCCCGCTCGTCTGCATCGATATCGATGAGCCGTTTGTGGACTCTCATCTCCCAGTGGTCGATCGTGCTCGACCCACCGCCATCCGGACCCTTCCGGAGGTGCACCTTCATCCGTTTCGTGGGAAGGGGCATCGGACCCGATATCTCTATCCCCGCTTTGGTAGAGATGTCCCGGATCTGAGTGCAGACGAAATCAATCCGCTTGGGATTGGTTCCGCTGAGCGATATTCGTGCCTTCTGCTGGGGCATCTAACTTCCGCGCTTGGTGATCCCGATGACGATCCCGGCGGCCACTGTCTGACCCATGTCCCGCACGGCGAAGCGCCCCATCTGGGGGAACTCCTCGTACTTCTCGATCACAACCGGTCGGGTCGGTGTGATCTTGACGACGGCCGCATCACCGGTCTGTAGGGTGATGAGCTTATCCGGTGACCGGGTCTCGGCCGGCGCGCCCGTCTTCGGATTCAGCTTTTGCTGGATTTCCGTGAAAGTGCAGGCTACGTGCGCGGTATTGATGTGGAAGATCGGCGTGTATCCCTCGGTGATGACCGAGGGGTGATTCAGCACTTGGATCCTTGCTGTGAAGCTCTCCACCACACTTGGCGGGTTGGAGGCAGGCCCGACGACCTCGCCCCGTTTGACATCGTTCTTGTCGATGCCACGAACGTTGAAACCCACGTTGTCCCCGGGGCCGGCGGATTGCATCTGCTCGTGATGCATTTCCACGCTCTTGACCTCACCAACCTTGCCTGAGGGCATGAAGATCACCTTGTCACCGATCTTCATCGTACCAGTCTCGATCCTGCCAACTGGGACAGTCCCAATCCCTGTGATGGTATAGACGTCTTGGATCGGGAGGCGGAGGGCTTTCTGCTCGATACCCTTCTTGTCGGGAAGCTTCAGGGCGTCAAGGGCCTGCATCAAGTAGGGTCCCTTGTACCAGGGCATGTTCGGAGAACTCTTGTTGATGTTATCGTCTTTGAAGGCCGAGATGGGGATGAAAGTGACCTCTTCGGGGATCTTGAAACCGACACCCTTGAGGAGCTTCGTCACATCCTCCTTGACCTGGTTAAACTTCGCCTCGGAATAGGCCACTTCCTGCCGGTCCATCTTGTTGATGGCTACGATCATCTGGCGGATCCCCAGTGTCCGAGATAGGAAGATGTGTTCCCGCGTCTGTTCCTGGACCCCTTCTGCAGCAGAGCAAACGAGAACGGCGGCATCGGCTTGGCTCGTCCCCGTGATCATGTTCTTCACGAAGTCCCGGTGGCCGGGGGCGTCGATGATGGTGAAATAGTACTTCTGTGTGTCGAAACGGCGGTGGGCAATATCGATGGTGACACCGCGCTCACGCTCTTCCTTGAGGTCATCCATGACCCAAGCGAACTCGAAGGTGGCCTTTCCCTTCGCCTCGGCCTCGGCCCGGTACTTGTCCACCTCTTCCTGCCGAATGATCCCGGCATCCAAGAGGATCCTCCCTACTGTCGTGGACTTTCCGTGGTCGACGTGGCCGATGAAGACCAGATTCATGTGTGGTTTTTCCGCCATGGCTCGTTTTGCCTTCCGACCAGCCTGTATGCGGGACGGTATATAGGCCTGACTACCGAAAACCTCCTCGGTTCGGGGAGATTTCGTCAGGTGCCTTCCGCCCGCACCTTCCGGGCGGTGGTCTTGACTTCCCCGGTCGGTCCGGTTCTGAGGGAGGATACAATACCAAAGCGACGGCAAGGGTCCCGGTTCCCCCTCACTCTTCGTCCAGTACCTTCACTTAACGGGAGAGCTTCTCGTAAAACCAATAACCTGGGCCGAACCGCGCGTATTCCCGGCTCTGCCCCCAGGTCCAGTATTCGCCATGCGACCTTGCCAACGACCGGATAACTCCAAAGAACCATTCCCCCATGCCTAGGCATTGGTGACCGGCACCGATGATGCTGGGTTCCTGATTCCCCGAGAGGCACCTGCCATCAGTGGCATGGACCTCCTCCCTCCGCAGGTGTTTTCGCTTTCTGATGAACGATCTGCGAGCATCGCTGGGTTGCGACTGGCGTTCCCGTCCCGGCCCATCCCAAGTCCGCACTACGGGCAGTGATAGGTCCGCTCCGAGAGCAGTATCTCTTTGAGAGCCCCGCCCCGGGAGCAGAGCTTCGTGCTCGGGTAGAACGGGTCCGCCTTCACGAAGCGGGACCCGTACCACCGGCACTTGTACTCCAACTGACGGGCGAACTCCCCGAACGAAACGTCCCCCAGCGAGCGGGCCAGGTGGGGGGTTCTTGAGCATCTTCTTCGGTCGGAGCGTTTCCACGACGATGACCGGCTTGGTTCCTACCAGGACAGTCGTGGCTTTGTTGATGGCATCCTTCCGCACATTACCCACTTGGGCATGGTGTCGGGACGATCGGTGTTTGGCCTTCTCTCGGTTCTGGCTCCCCTTCTGTTTTCTGGGTACCTCTCTCTCGGACTCCCTGGGTAGGGGGGAGGTTTCCCCCCTACTTGGGTCTACCAACCTGCCTTGCTACTATGGAACGAGAACGAATTGATTCGTGTCCTAGCGGACAACATCGCAATGTTGGCTTTCGAATCGAGGGGACTTGCCAGTCCGTGCACGGGGCAATAGCTCAACCGGAGCACGTTGTTGTGCTCGGCCTCCAGGTTGCACTGGCGGCAGACCAGGATCTCGGACTTGGCGAGTGCGTTCATTGCGGGCATCTCCTGTCGTTCCTTGACATCTCGGTACATTTTTACTCCGTTCCCCGAAGGATCCGGTCGCCGGCCGTCGCTGCCTTCCGTCGGGCCTCCCTTTCCCGGGCGATGTTCTGGGCTTGCGTCCGGCCCGATTGTTCGAGCCGTGCGTAGTCCTCATCGAGCGCTGAGAACCCTCGAATGATGGCGAGGGTTAGGGCGCTCGTGACATCGGGCACCCAGCCATTCTCCACCATCCGCTCGAGCGCAGTGCGCAGGTTCGTCGCAAGCTCGGGAGGCTTCTCCCCGGAAGGCATGAGACGGGGGGCGAGGCGGATCAGTTCTCGGAGGACGTCCGATCGGGTCTCGAGGTTCCAGGTTGTCACGAGGCTGTCGAGGAGCGTTACGTCCCGGTCGGCGAGCCGCACACCCACCAGCGTCTTTGGTTCCATGGGTGTTATACAAATGTTAGACAAGTATTTAACAGCTCATGTTCCACCTGAACGTACGGGGTCCTGCAAAGCAGGTTGGTCTTAGGTTCATCCCCACCGGGTCCCTTTCTCCGCCGGAGTTGGTTCGTTCTTGCGGCACCCGAAGGGCGCTCCGGCGCTGCCGACAGTTGGCTTTTTAACTCCCCGCACTTCCCCACCCGGGAGGTGCACAGGGGATGGCGTGGACTCAGGCCGAGGTTAGGGAACTCAAAGAAGGTCGATACGTGATGGTGGACAACGAGCCCTGCAAAATCCTTTCCATCCAGACGTCAAAACCCGGGAAGCATGGTGAAGCCAAGGCCCGCATCGACGTGGTCGGCATCTTCGATGGCGCAAAGCGGTCCGTCGTTTACCCGGTGAAGCACAAGGTCCAAGTGCCCATCATCAACAAGCGGACTGCCCAGGTGCTGTCGATGTCGGAGGGCGAGGTGCAGCTCATGGATATGGAAACCTACGAAACGTTCACCATGCAGGTGGGCGAGTCCCAGCGTGAAAAGGTGCGGCCCGGACAGGAAGTGCCGTACATTTCCACGATGGGGAAGCGGCAGATCCAGGTGGATTGACCATCGAGTGCCAGAGCTTGAATAGGTCTCTGGCATTCTCCTTCCGGCAACATGGGCGGGCTAGGCGGTAGCGAGTTCTTGCGCCAGCGCAACCTGGTCGCACGCGCCGAGGAAATGCGCCGGCAACGGGGCACGTTCGAGGCGGACAAGGCCAAGCTGGACAAGCTAATGTCGCTCGTCAAGGACCTCGGCCTCCAGATGGATGGTCTCGGTGAGAAACGGGCGGAGATAGACAAGTTCGCCTCCCCCCCAACGTGGTCGGAGGCGGATCGCTTGGCCGTGGCCCTTTCCGGTGAGGTCACCGCCAGGCTCACACAGACCCTCGAGGAGAGAGCAACGAAACTCGCCCAACGTCGTGCCACCTTGGTTTCGGTCGGGATCCCGGACAGCATGGGTATCGGAGACAACATCGAAAAGGCGAAAGGTCTCGCCAAGGAGGGATCTTTCGCCGAATCCTTCCGCGAAGTCGCCTCCATCGACACCACACTGAGTGCTGTGGAGGAGAAGGCGGGGTCCCTGCTCAAAGAGAGGGTATCCGCCGTCATCACTTGGGCTCTGCCCGAAGGGGAGGTCTCCGCGGCGCTCGGGTCCCTGGCCGACTGCCTTGCCCTTATCGACCAGAACAAGCTTACCGAGGCTTCAGAATGCTTCGAGACCCAGTTCCGGACCAAGGTCCCCAAAGTGACCGACCGGTTGTCCACCCTAGCCCAGGAGCTCTCCCAAGCCCGAAAGGTCGCGAAGGAGGAAGGGGTTGACACGACCGGAATCGATGACGCCCTGAGTGGGATCGACCAGGTCCATTTCACCGAGATCGACGTGCGGGGAAACCAACTCGTCACCGCCCTTGCCAAACTCTCCGAGTCGCTCCGTCCCAAGTTTTCGGGACGACTGGAGAAGCTCCGAGCGGTCGTCGAGCGGATGCGCGAGGGCGGGACGGACGTGACGGAAGTATCCGGGGAGCTCGATTTCTTGGAGAAGAACCTCACGACCTTGCCCCCCGGAGAGTGCGTGTCCCGTATCTCTCGCTTGGGAGAGATGGTGGAAGGCCCCATACTCCGGGTGATCTTTAGCCAGGTGGAGGAGATACGTCCCTATCTCGAGCAGGCGCGCGCCGTCAAGCGGCCCATTGACGGCATCGTCGAGGGGATGAACCAGACCCGAGCGTTGCTCAACGCGAAGGAGTACGCGCGTGCCCTCGATTCCTCATCCGCCGCCTTGGAGCGAGCGAAGACGTTGATGGAGGACGTCGAGATCGCCCGGAGCGAGATCGAAGAGTTCCGGGGCCTTCTCTTCAAGTTGGAAGTGGCCGGCCTATCGGTCGTGGACCTTCAGGAGTTCACGACGAAAGCCGAGGCAGCCAGTGCCCGCGGGGACTTCGCGGGGGCGAAGACCATCTTGCGCGAAGGGGCTAAGACGCTGGGCCGCCAGAGCACTTCGTTCTTCCGAGGGCAGATCGATCAGGCGGAGCGGTGTCTGACCATGATGGTTGACCTCGGGATGGCGGTTCCAAACGAGGTCCATTCTCGTCTGGACGACCTCAAGATGATGCTCTCTTCTGGGAACATACCCGGGGTGATCGAGCTCCTCTCCGACATCAACGTAAAGCTTCAGGGCCCCGTCCGGGAGGGGCTTGCCAAAAGGATAGAGACGCTCAATCAGGACTTGGAAGCCCTGACGAACGAGGAGGCCCGCAAACAGACCAGCGAGCGTATCGCTGAAGTCAAGACCCAGCCCGACTCGATCGACCAGTTCATCGCTTCGATGGATGCCCTGGTTCGGGTGGAGCGGGAGACCGCGGGTACCTTCGCCAACGAGGTCGGCAAGGCGATCGAGGACCTCGGTACCGGGGAGCAGAACCTTCGGGCCATGGACTATGACACCGCCGACCTAACCCGGGAGATTGGAGACATCCGGCAGATCATGGACACCGGCAACGTGCTCCGGGCCCTGCGCTCCGCGCAGGACTTGTCCAGCCGCGTCACCCAGCTGTCGATGTCCCGGGCGGAAGATGCCCTCGCCGGGGCCAAGCTCTCGATCGTGGAGATATCCAAGATGATCTCGGAGCCACCGGATGTCCGAGAACTCCAGAACCAGGCCCGGGACCTGTTCCAGGCCGGTCGCTACCTCGAAGCGTACAGGACGGCGGTCCGGGCGAAGGAACAGGCTGTAGCCCTCCAACAACGCTCTCAGAAGATCGTGGAACGTATCGGGCAGATTGTGGCACAGATCACCGCACTGCGCAAGAAGGGCTCCCCCGTGGAAGAGCTGCGTGCCGTCACCGCTCGCATCGCCGGCGTCCGGGAGTCCTACCAGAAGCTCGCGTTCGAAGAGGCGGAGGTTCAGCTCG
>JAKBKR010000072.1 GCA_021832495.1 bacterium
TTGTAGGTGTAGTGATTTCTGAGTTGAATTCCGTTCAGACCATCAGTCAGTGTCTTACCGCGCTGCTGAATCAAGACTACGCACCGACTCGCTACCTGAACGGCGAGGAGATGTCCCACCTACAATCCTAATCCCGTGCTGAAGGACGGTCCCGTTCGCTCGCGCATCGGCGAGGTTTCTCCCGCCGACCGGCCCGTCTCCTGGACCGGGGTCGTTATTTGCGTGGGGTGTATGTCCCACCCACTTAGCAATCAAGCGACGGAAGCGGGGCACCTGAGTCTACCTCGAGGAGTGGCGCTTCCACCGAGAGGGAAAGAAGGTCGTCAGCGAGTTCGTTCGTTGTCTCGGCCCCGAGGGAGGCCGCCAGCAGAAAGGGCCGGGATCCATCTTGGATCGGGTGCAGCACCAGGATTCTTGCCGGGCCGGGGCGGTTCGGCTGCTCTGGTCCCTGGCCGAGGATCTGCAGTTTCGAACGAAGATCGACCGAATTGGGAGCCGAAGTTCGGTCCCGGACTCCCCCTCTCCAGGCACCCATCTCACTGCCTGGGCGATCAACCGAGTTCTCGACCCGGAGAGTGCCACCCAGCTCGGCCCCTGGGTCGCCACCACCGACCTTCCCGTTCTCGCCGGGTTCTCGGACGAGGCGTTCACCAAGGACGATTTTCTGTATGCCCTCGACGCCATCTGCCACGACGAACCCTCCGTCGCCCAGGGGATCGACCACACCCGAGACTTCGACATCGCTCTGTCGGCACGGTGGCGGGAACTCCATCCCCTGCCTAAGGGTGAGAAGGAGGTCGTGGCCCACGACCTCACGAATGTACTGTTCTTCGGCGTCACCTGCCCGATCGCCGAGGTCAGCCACAATCCGGACCATCAGGCCCGCCCCCAAGTGAACGTCGGGGTCGTGGTGAGCCGCCACGACCACACGCCGCTCTTCCACTTCGCCTATCGGGGGGACCGTAACGGTGGTGGAACGGTGCGGAACCTCTTGGTGCAGCTCCAGTCGGCGAAGGTACCTCTCGGGCTGCTCATCGTGGATCGCGGAATCGTGGGGAAGCGGTTCGTAGAAGAGGCCCGAGGAATGGGCTGGCACCTCCTGGGAGGATTGTCGAAGGCCTCGAAAGAGGTGCGGGCGATCCTCGATGCCACGGAGGTGCCCGAGACGCTGACCAGCTTCGTGAAGCGGTCGAAGACCGGGGGAATCCACTCGGCGAAGGTCCGGACCCGGCTGTGGGATGTCTCGCGGGAGGCGGTGGTCTACACGAACGCCGACAAGGCCGTGGCGAACCGGGGAGGCACTGACGACGCTCGCGACGAAGGGGGCGGAGTGGTCGGAGGCGAAACTGCACGAGGAGATCTCGGAGATCGTGGGGGACTGGAAGGAGTTCGTACAGGTGCGGGTGAAGAGGGGCGGGGCGACCCCGAGGGTGGCGTGGGAGTATCGGGATCGGGAGGTGAAGCGGGCGGCGCGTCAGGACGGGAAGTATGCGCTGGTCTGCACCGACGAGCGGCTCTCGGCGGCGGAAGTGGTTCGGTCCTGCCTGGGGAAGGGCTTCGTGGAGAAGTGTTTCCGGACGGCGAAGACGTTCGTGGAGCTGGAGCCAGTACGACACCGACGGGTGCGGGCGTATCTGTTCGTCTGCATGCTGGCGTTGCGATTGAAGACGGCGCTTCGGTGGCGACTGATGCAGGGTGGGATCGAGGAGGAGAAGGTCGCGGAGTATCAGGAGCGGCTACTGGAGGATCTCGGAAGGGTAGAGCGGACCGAGGTGCAACTCGGAGGTCAGGCTCGGATCTGGTATCTGAACCTCACGAGTCGGGTGAAGGAGGGCCTGAAACGACTGAAACTCCCCGAACTCCTCAAGGAAGCCCCGGTGACCCCGGCGTCACCACCGATGTAGGGATTAGGTGGCCTCGCAGATCAGGTTGAAACCTCGGTGAGCCGTCCCCGATCCGTTCGTCCGCCGGAGCGATTCGAAAAGAAGTTGCTCGAGCACCCGGGCCTTGACGGGGTCGTCCGACGGTGTGCTGTTCTGGGAGTGGTCCCTCGGTCGACCTCGGCCGAGTTCGCGACACTCTGGGACCGTCACCATGGACGGATTCCCGACGCGAACGGGCCCACGTACTCGGAACTCGAACTGGCGAGCGACGGCATGGGACTGAAGACGTCGAACGCAGGGGAGTATCGGATCTCGGCAGGGATCCGAAAGCGGAGCACCGTAAGCATCTCGGGGTGGTGATCGCGGACGACGACAGAAGAAGCCAATCGGGATTGAGATGGATGCGGAGGGGAAGGAGCCCTCGAAGGTCGGGGCCGTCACGGCGCCTGTGACGAGCGCGGCGGCACGACAGTACGAAGTGGGGAAGTTCTACCAAGGATGGGGCGCACGACATGAACGCGAGGTTCGATCGCCAGGAATGACGGGGACGGCGCGGGCAATCATGATGGCTCGGAACGCGCAATCCTCGTGCCCTCCCACGTCGGTGGCGACGGGCGGGAACACCCGACAACGCGCGATTCAGGGGCATCGCCGGCGGGCTGGGCGCCGGAGTGTGCCGTCTCGAAGGAGCATGACCTGCGATGAACCCGGACGAAGGGAATCTTCTGGGCCGTAGGGCGAACGTTCGGGGAGAGCACCGTATCGGGGAGCCCCGGGGAACTTATGGCCGAGGGAGATCAGCGGGTCGGGGCGTGTGACGAGCTATCGGAGTATGAGGAGACCCATGCGCCGGCAGTTCCGATGGCGGAGGGAAAGCCGTAGGGATCAGAGCCCAAGGGCGGGTCAAAATGGACTCACTATTTATTCAAAGCGGATATCAGGGGCCAGACTCAAATCGCCAGCATAACTTTATAGAGGGGGCCAATTCTTCCGAGCGAGGTATGAGAGTGGCGCGTCGGGTCTTGGTCGCAGGGGGCGGCGGGTTCATCGGGCATCATCTGGTCAACCGGCTCAAACGGGAAGGTAATTGGGTACGCGCCGTTGATCTCCACCCACCTTACTTCGAACCGTCTCAAGCTGACGAGTTCATTGTTCATGATTTGCGAGAGTACCAAGCTTGTCTTGAGTCAACTAAGGACATAGACGACGTCTACCAACTGGCGGCTGACATGGGCGGGATCGGGTACATTACAGCGAATCATGCTGAGTTGACGAGAAACAACGTCCTTATCAATGCCCATATGCTAGAAGCAGCTCGAAAAAGCTCCGTTAGCCGTTATTTGTATACCTCGTCTGCCTGTGTTTACCCGAGCTTCAAACAGAATGAAACTCAAGTCGCTCCCCTCAAGGAGGCAGATGCTATACCTGCTGACCCCGAGAGGGGGTACGGCTGGGAGAAGCTTTTTTCGGAGCAGCTGTGCTCCTACTACCGAAGCGATTTTGGACTGCAAACATCTAGCGTGCGGTTTCATAACATTTATGGGCCCTTGGGTACCTACGAGGGGGGACGTGAGAAGGCTCCGGCCGCCCTCAGTCGAAAAGTCGCCCTAGCGGAAAATAACGGTTGGATTGATATCTGGGGGGATGGACTCCAGACCCGTAGCTTCTGTTACATCGATGATTGCGTTGAGGGCCTAACGCGCATATTGAAGTCTGGGCGGCCCGAACCGATTAACCTAGGGTCGAACGAGTTAATATCGGTGCGGGGCCTTGCGGAGCTAATTGTGACTATCAGCGGTAAGACCCTCAAGATCAAAACTGACCCTTCGAAGCCTCAGGGCGTTCGGGGCCGAAACAGTGACAATGGGGAGTTATTCCGGGTATTGGGGTGGGAGCCCTCAGTGAAACTCAGAGAAGGACTCGCCGCTACATATTCATGGATTTATGACCAGCTCAGACAGGGTGGACGTGCCAAACCCCCTCAGCCCATTGCTCCGGTCATAAGATAACGGCTCCTCACCCGGTCCAGACCTCCCTGAACGGCGGTCGGTGAAGGTGGGGGTCCAGCGACTCAACGAGATGCAGGTTACTCCGTCGATGGATCGACCGCTCGTCTCGCTCAAGCCCGAGATGCTCGAGCAAACACGCCAGGATGTTTTGAGACCCTCCGAGGAGGTGGATCACGAAGCGCAGTTACATGTACCGCGCCGGAGCTTGGAGACCGCTCGTTGTCGGATGAAGGTGCAAGCGAAGGGCGGTCGGCATCGTCAGAAGCGTCGACCAGATCAACCCTCGACCTCCTTGGGTTTGTGTCGGGAACTTGTCAAGGGCATAGATCGCGTTGAGTTCGCGGAAACAGGGCTCCACTTCCGACCTCATCGAATACAGACTCGTCACTTCTTCCGGGGTCAGCACCTCGGGCCCGATGTTCGTGAGGTCAAGGTGGTACTTTCGGGCCTCCTCGTTCCACACCGCCACGAGTCGGGGGTGATGGCATCACAGCTACCGGGATCGAAGGGCCCCTTCGGGAAAACGCGATCGCGACCTCCGTGTCGAGGATCTCGCGCTTTAGGTGCGGGAGCAACTACCCCCGACGAGCCCCTCGAGGTCGACTGCTTTGCCCCGAGGGCCATGAGTGACCGGACGATGATCGGGTCGACCTTGGTTTGGAGCCGGGTGAGGCAGAAACCCCGTTCTCGGCGATCCGTGCGAAGGCCTGATGTTCCCGAAGGCGGGACGAGCCCCGTGATTTCTTCCTAGTGTGGCGACCACAAACATCGGTTAACCTTTCGTGGGCGACAAACCGTTCCCGGTTCAGCTCGCGGATCGCCTTCTGGACTTCCCACCCAAGCTCACGCTAACTCCCGCAGTTACTCCCGTCTAGGGCCCGGTGTGGCTGCACTCGGATGTAGGTCTCGATAGGATTCGGGTGCGATGCGTTGGTAGGGATCAGCACGCAAGTCATCTTGAGTCGATTCGTCTCTTGGAGGGCCGCTGGCGTGGTGTGGTGTGGTGTGGTCCGAGGGTATCCTAGATCAGGTAGATGCGCGAGTTCCGAGGATACTACTATCGCATGTATTGGAGGAAACGCACCCCGTCCGCGCGGCAGTTACGGAGGGAGATGTATCTTCGAATGGTGTGGTGGTAGTAGTTGTACATCCCCATGAAGTGGCGAACCACGTCGTTCTGCCGACAGGTGGCCCGGACCCGATCCGGGGGGCCCGGACGGGCCCAACTGTGGCCGCTGTACGGTCTGAGCCGGATCGGCCCCATCTCGTCCACCGAGACCACGATCGGTGGTGTGCGCGGGCGGTTCGTGAGCGCTCGGAGCCGTCAGACCTTCTCCTAGGCGGGGGTCCTTGCTCTCCTTCCACATCTTCACCGCATGGAAGGAGACCTTTGCCTCGTGGAGGGTCTCTCGGAGCCGCTCCTCGGAGATCGATTCGACAATCCCCTCCATCACGATGACCCGCCGGAGTCGGTCGAGGGTCCAGGGCCCCGTGTAGCCGCGATCCGTGGGGTTGGACAGCGCGACATCCACGATCGCTCGCGGGAGCTCGGGCGTGAATGTGGGCGGACGACCGTCCACCCGCTGGAGGAGGAGGGCGTACCGACCCACCCGGTTGAAGTCCTTGATGACCCGACAGACCCACTCCTCGGACCCCCAGACGATCCGGGCGATCTTTAGGGGAGAAAAGCCCTGGTGGGAGTGGTGGACCACCTGACGCCGTCGCACGACGGTCGGGTCCCGGGTGCTGCTCATCAATCAGGAAAGAGAAGCTTTCAAATCGAGGCCCAGATCGCGGAGGCGAAGCATGCGGAGGGGGATTCTCCTCCCGGCTTAGTGCTCTGGTATCGTGGTCAGAAACCCCCACCGAGGTTTCCGGTAGCGGCGCTAGTCGGACGCTGTCGACTTTGACGCTTAAGGGGGAGGAGGGAGGCGATTCCCGTCGTCTTTGGCACTCGCGGGGCGTTGCGCAGACCGGACAAGGTGGGGGTGGGGCGAGGGTGGGACGGTCCAGAGGAACGGCTCGAGGCGGAGAGCTCTCTTACGTCGAGGCCGAAGCGGATACCGACATCGGCGAGGTCGCTAGGAGGCAGCTCCTCGCCCATATCCTGGACGGGCCGGACGATGTGGGTCAGGGGGAGGGTTACGGTCATGGTGCGGGTGGCGAGGGGGCCGGCGCGAGGAGGCTTCATCGGAGGATTCACGGTGAGCCCGGCTGGTCCGTGTTGAAAGAACCGGAAGAGGGGCAGGGAGTATTCACATTTCGGCGGTGCTTCAAGGAGGTGCTGAAATCTGAGGCGGAGGAGGAGAGTCCGTCACAAATTCGGGGCGAAGGGTAGGTTTCCGGGCAAACTCTAAGTCGATGACGGTCCGGCCGACCCATTGCTGGTTCCACAAACTACTGCCGCGACCTTCGCGAGCAGACATTGGCGGTTCGCAATGTCATCGAAACCGCGTCGGCGCCTCCGAGAACCTGCGGCTCATCCTTCCCGCCGGTCCCGTGTTCGGGGGACCCTGTTCTCGCTCTAACACCTCCGAAACTCCCGGTGGAACCTTCGTTCTGATCACTCGGCTAATTACGTAATCTGCTCGACGCCGGCGGCGCCTCCTCGTGCGACTCTCGCCAACACAGTCGTGCCAATCGTGCACCCGTCGGAGCAGAGAATCGTAGAGATGCAGTCACGAGCCGGACATCTTCCCGAGTAATCTCTCCCACACCATCAAGCAAAAGGAACGAAATGGCCAACCCACTGAATGACCCCACTATCACTCGAAGTAGCGGGGATGCCGTCAAGAAGCTGTCCATCCACCATCCGATTCCCACCCCTAGAACTGAGCAGATGACGGTCCAAAGGGCTGATCTTGGAGATGTCGCCGTCGCCATTACTAATCTGAGATAGTACAGGTTTGCTGCCAGTCCTACAAGCGATGAGACCAGAATCGAAATCGAGGCGGACAGGAGCACGCTTCCTGTGGGGACGATAGCGATAGGGGGTAAAAGGAGATACATGGTGACAAATAGCGTGAAAGTTTGGGCACCCGCGATGTAGAGTTCCAATCGCTGTCGCCCAATGGCTACCAGAGCTGTAAATATCAGGGCACTATAGGATGCAGGAATCACACTTATTGCCAAAACAAACATCGCGTCAGTGCCTGAAAGGTACTCTGGTGTTGTGAAGACTTGGAGGAGGTCTGAGCTGAAAACAGCCACAATCACCGAGGCAGGCACAATTAGCATTGCCGAAAAACGAAGAACCCTCTGTACGTGAGTCCGGATTTCTTGGATTGCATGCCGATGGTGAAGGCCCGAGACGAGAGGGAAGAGGGGAGTTGCCACCGCTGTTGCCAGTGAAAGTAGCACTAGCCGGAATCCATTCGCGGCATTAAAGATGTTCAGTTCTCGAACGCCGGTCACAGCGGCCACGACGAACGACATGGAGTTTGTTACTATGAAAGTTAGAGCGAGACTACCCATCAGGGGCCACGCAAATCTGACCATCAAGGTGGCCTCGGTCCGTCGGAATCCCCCCAATTTCGGGAGGATAGCCGGTAAGCAGCAGAGGGCTGCGACCAAGCCAGCTCCGATGTAGGCTAACGCAATGGCCCAGATGGTTGGGGACCATATTGCGACTACTAGGAGGAGAGGAGTGCGGACCAGTACCTCTACCAAGGACGGAAGCTGAGCTCGGATGGAATCCCCTTGCGCGACGAACATTTGGGTGAAGACTGCCTCTACTGACCATAGCAACGGGAGTGTCAGAAACGCCGCAAGCAGGTACAAGAGGCTCCCGGCATTAGTGAAGGGCCAGTTGCCGATGTTAACCGTCGTAAGGATGAGAATGATTGTGCAGGCAGCCGCAGCGATACCAACCCGGAGAAGGAGGTACGTAGATGTGCCGTCTAAGGGGGACTTGCCTCGAGCTATGAAGTATGTGTAGGCTGACCCCATCCGGAGATCCCCTACACTGCTGATCGAACTAGCTATCAGAAGGAACAATTGTACCGTTCCTAACAGTGCCTGGCCCTGAGCGGAAACACCGACAAATTTGTAAAGGATTACGCTGCCCACAAACCCCAGCACCTGAACAATCAGTCCAAGTGAAAACACTCCCGCGGAGCTGAACCCTAACGGGTGCCTTGACTTGGGAACCGAAGTCGGTTCTATGGCGTCGATTCTTGCCTCGGCTGGAGAGGAGAGCACAAGCCACCTTTGCGCGGGCACTTCCGTCGTGATATAATAGGGCCCATCAACTCGCGGACCATTGACGCACTTCCAATCCGGTCCCTAGGGAAAGCCTGTTTCCGTTCCGATTTGAGAGGGGCGTGTATCCCTGAATCGCACGTCGCTTAAGTGG
Source organism: bacterium (assembly GCA_021832495.1). GTDB lineage: Archaea > Thermoplasmatota > Thermoplasmata > Lutacidiplasmatales > UBA184 > JAJYEA01. The sequence goes on from JAKBKR010000072.1 coordinate 8,247, forward strand.
CAGGTACCTCTTGGCAATCACGCCCGCTGATGGGGGATGGTCCCACCGACAGCAATCGGCATATGCCTGCATGCCACTCACTGAGGTAGCATGGAGAGTCGGGCGCATGCATTCGTTCTGGTGGTGGGGTTGCGCCTGCGAACCGTCCTCCGCTAGTGTCCCGTCCGATGAATGAGTGAGTTTATAACCGGGGTCTCCTTGCCCCTCGTGTGCGGGTCGCCCCGGCCATCTCCCTCGCCGCCGAGGAGCGCCGTCAGCTGGAGAGTTGGGCGCGGGGC
>JAKBKR010000073.1 GCA_021832495.1 bacterium
GGGGGGGGAAGGAGATTCGGGTGGAAGAATCAGCCTTATATCACCCTCCGTTATCTCAAATTTCATGGTGTCTTTCTGGAAGCCTGTAGTGTACGCCACGGCATTGTTGTTGCTCTCGGGGCTGGTCGCTAGCCTCGGGGGAGTTTCTGGAGCCTCCACCCAGCCTTCCACACCGCACGCCTGCACGAACGCTCCCTCCTTGACCATCCAATCCCAGAGCGTCCGGGGATTCTTCGCCACCGTCTCCGGCACGGCGATCGCCGGCGCGGGCGCCGGATGTCTCATCAACACCATCATGATCCAGTGGGGGGATGGGGGCACGGGCACCCAATTCAACTTTTCCTACCAGGCGAACTTTAGCTTCAGCCATAGCTACGCAACCCCCGGGTCCTACCCCGTGACCGTGACGGCCCGGGACTCGAGCGGGCTCTCCACCACCTCGAACCTGGTACTGGCGGTCCACGGACCCCCGTACGATGTGCAGGTGGCCTTCGACCGGGCCTATCACCTTCCCGGGGACCGCGCCGTGCTGTACATCAATGTGTACAACTCCACCACAGGCGGGCTCCAGACCTCGACGTCCTCCCTCACCTTCTTCGTGACGACGTGTTACGACCAGCAGACCAACCCGGGCGTTTGCACGCCCGTGAACACGATCAGTTCCCATCCGGCGGCGACAAACGCCACGGCCATCCCCTTCACCGTCCCCCCCGATGCGATCGGGGACAGTACCCTGACGGTGCAGGTGGAGGCGAATGCCACGTTGCCCACGGGACTCTTCAGTGAGAACAGCTCCGTGACCGACCTCTGGATCTCCTCCCCGCAGCTCCCGAACGTTTGCGTAGGGAGCACCATCGGCGGCGGCGGGTCCGCCTGCGCCCCGAACACGGCCCAGATCCAGCCCGGCCAGAACTTTGTCCTGACCATTTACGGAAGCGTCAGCGGCCCTTCGGGGACCGAACCGTGGGTTGGCGGGTCTGTCTTGGTCACCTTCTACCTCAACAACCAGCAGGTTTCCCCGGGATTCCCGAAGTACCCCTTGATCACCAACAGCTCTGGTGTGGCGCAGGGTGTGGTTCAGACCGCGGGCCTCGGCACCGGCGACCTCAACATCACGGCAGCGATCAGCGACCCGGCCAACGCCGCGGTCCAGACCATGCACGAGACGGTCTTCGTGAACATCGCCGCATCCCCCGCCGCCCAGGTCCAGGTGACCGTGGGATCTGCCGGGTACTATGGCGGGGACACGCTGGCCGCCAGCTTCGTGGTCACCTCGTTCACGGGTCACCCCGTGTCGGGATGGTCGGCGAACGCCTACTACATCTTCGGGGACGCCGGTTCGCTCACCACGACCGGAGCCTGCGGCGTCACCAATCTCTTCCTGGCGGAGGGTCCGCTCTCCGGCACTTCCGGGAACGTCCCGAGCTATGCGATCCCGGCCTCCTTCAGCGGTGTGTTGACCATCGAAGTCCAGGCGAACAATGCCACGGCCTCGGTCTACGGCAGCGCCTGCACGCTCGTCAGCCCCCCCAAGTTGCTCGTGCAGCCCAGTGAGGTCGTCTATCACTCCGGGGACACGATCCACGTGAGCTTCACTCCCGAAGGGCAGGTGTTCAACACCGCCTCCTACTTCGCCAGCGTGTCAGGAACCGGCACCTCGGGGAATACTGTGATCATCTACAACCAAACCCTGGGCTCTTCGACCAGCTTCCAGTTCACCATCCCCTCCTCGGGCACCCTGCCCACTTACACGCTCACGGTGATCGCCCAGAACACGACCGGTGTGATCGCGGGCCAAGACCTCCAGCTCTACGAGTACTCGGGCTATGCGCTCGTCGTGTCCATCGCGACCCCATCCCAGTACTCCGACGGAAGTTACCAGCCTGGGGAGAGCGTGACGTTCTCGTACACCTTGGCGTCCCTCGGCCTGGCGACCCCGCCGAAGTTCTTCACCTTAAGCGCTGGCTTCCTCAACACCCAACAGGGTGAGACGGTCATCCAGGAAACATCGACGAGCGGCTCCTTCACATTGCAGGTGCCGGCCTCGACCGGCACAGGGATATCCCTCGTCGTGTTCAATGCGGGAATCCCCACCCCCACCGGGGGCCAGACGGTCGGGACCGACGTGGCGCTCCTTGTGAACCCCTCGCCCTCCGCGCTCAACTACGAGATCGGCGCCGGGAGCGGATTCACGGTCTCCGACATCCTCGTGATCGTGATCCTGATCGTCGCCGCGCTGATCGTCTTCCTCTTGTGGCGGCGCCGGCACCCCCGCGAGCCCGGGATGGTCCGGCCCCACAAGAAGCGCTTCGGGAAGTCCGAACCTGAGCCGGCGAACGCGGGTGGAGTTCAGGCCTGGGAGCAGCCCGCACCGGAAGGAGGAGCCCCCCCCGCCGCGGAGCATGGGGTTGCTGCCCCCGCCTCCGAACCCGGAGCGGACTACCCACCGCCGATGCCACCCCCCTCCCAGTGACGTTTTCGGGGTGAACCAGCCACGACCCTCACGATCGTAATCGGGGCCCAGTTCGGGGACGAAGGCAAGGGCCGCGTCACCGATTTCCTGGCGGGTCAAGCGGATTGCGTCGTCCGGTTCCAGGGAGGACCGAACGCAGGCCACTCGATCCACATCGGAGATAAGCACATCGTCCTCCATCAGCTCCCGAGCGGCATCCTCCGTCCGGGCTGCACCGCGATCGCGGGGACGGGCATGGTGCTGTCCCCTTCGGACATGGTCGAAGAGATCGCCCAGGTCAAGAGGGCCGGTCTCCTTCACGGGAAACTGCACATCAGCGAGCGGGCCCATGTCATCCTCCCCCTCCACCGGACCGCGGATGCGTGGGAAGAGCACCAGCGGGGAGCGTCACCGGCCGGTACCACGCTCCGGGGCATCGGGCCTGCGTACATGGACCGGGTGGGACGGTGGGGGATCCGCGTGGGCGACCTCCTGCGCCCGGACACCCTGAAGGAGAAGGTCGAGCGCCTGTACAAGGCGCGCGCCTACGTGAAGGCGGACAAAGGCCACTCCCTCCCCTCCCCGGAAGAGACCCTTTCGGAGCTTTCAGTGGCCCGGGAGAAGCTCTCCGGGTTCATCGGGCCCACGGAGCCCATCCTTTGGAAGGCCCTCGAGTCCCAGGAACGGATACTCTTCGAGGGGGCCCAGGGCACCCTCCTTGACGTGGACTACGGCACGTACCCGTTCGTGACCTCGTCGCACACCAGCTCCGCCGGAGCCTTTGTCGGGGCGGGGATCCCTCCCCGGACCCCCGATGCCGTCGTCGGAGTGACCAAGGCCTACTGCACCCGGGTGGGGTCGGGGCCCTTCCCGACCGAGCTCACGGACGAGCTCGGAGAGAGGATCCGGGAAAAGGGGGGAGAGCGGGGGGCGACCACGGGCCGGCCCCGCCGCTGCGGCTGGCTGGACCTCGTGCTCCTCCGCTACGCCCACCGGGTCAACGGCTTCTCCTCCTTCGCCATCACCAAGGTCGATGTGCTGGGTGGAGTGGACCGCGTGAAGCTGGCGACGGGATACCGCAACGCCAAGACCGGAGAGGTCCTCACAACCCCCCCGACCTTCCCGGAGGATTTTGCCGCGCTCGAGCCAGTGTACGAGGAGTTTCCAGGGTGGCCCGAGTTCACCCCGGCGCTCCGCGCGCGGATCGCGAAGGAGGGCTATGGGGCGCTGCCTCCCGAACTCCGGAAGTACCTGTCTTTCATCTCGGAAGCGACCGGGGTACCGTACCTCCTCGTGAGCTACGGTCCGGGGCGGGAAGAGGCGGTCTTCCCGGGCGCCCGGCGAGGGCTGCGCGAGTGGCCCGGGTCCTGGAACGGTTAGCGCCGTCCCGACGGGACCCCGGATGCAAACTTATATTAGCCGACCCATCTTTCGCCGAAGCATCCCCTTTCCGGGGTATGGTGGGATCGGTCGAAGAAGGCAGGGCAGTCGGTCCGCTACGGGCTCGTGGTCTAGTGGTTATGACGGGTGTCTCACACACACCAGGTCGCCGGTTCGAATCCGGCCGAGCCCATGGACGGATGCCCTCTTGGTCCCCGTTCCCGATGCCAACCATGAAGGGTTTTAGCAGCTAATGGGGAAAGGTGTAAACGCCAGAATTCATCCATGAGATAGGAGTACCGAGGCGAGGACCAAGCCCGGTGCGATGACCGAGCATGAAGTCCACGCCCGATGGGAGTATCCGGTTGCGCGACCCGCGCGTACAACCAACGAACCGCCGGGTCCTGTGATCGTCCGCATCCTAGGATGAGGCTCGCCGCCAATTCGGCGGAGAGGATAACCGCTTGTGGAGGAACGAGCTCCATGCTAGTAATGGTAGGTGCGGTCCTATGAATCCGGAACCGAGTGTCATCGGTGCTTGTCACCAATGTCTAGGTATGGGAGAACTGGATCAGTCCTTGTCCTGAGTGGTCGGGGCTGGCTTCGGGTCGGGGACCGCGGTCTTCCGCTTCCCGAAGCCCCACCAGATCCGGTCCTTGCCCACCGAAAGGATGGCGGGGGTGAGATAGGTCTGAGCGACGAACGCTTGGAGCAGGGTGGCCAGGCCGATCCCAAGCCCAATCGCGGCGACGAGCCCGAGCGAGCTCGTGAGGCCCAGGATGAGGAAGGGACCGCCCAAAATGACCGCCGCGGCCGTGATCACTCCCCCAGCGTGGGTCACTGCCCTCCGCACCGCCCGGATGGGGGTGTAACCCTTGAGCCGCTCCTCCTTGACACGGGTGAGGAACAGGGCATTGTAATCCATCCCGAGGCCGAGGACGAGCACGATGAGGATCAAGGGGAGGAAGAACAGGAGCGAGACCCCTTCCAGAACCCCTACCACGTAATAGACGAGGGCCCACGACCAGACGATCGAGAGCCCGATCGCCCCGAGGGCGAGCACCGGTACGAACGCGGCGCCCAGGATCACAAGAAGTACCACGAAGATCCCGATCACCGCTCCAAGCAGCATCCCGGTCATGGCGTTGTTGGTGAGGGTTTGGTAGTCTGCGGTGGTCGGGGCGGCTCCCCCAAAATACACCGCGGAGACATCGGGATGCCCTGACTGGAAGGACCGGACCTTGTCCTCCAGGGTCCCGAAGGTGGTGCTGGCGGCCGCCGAGTAGCCACTACCGGTCGTCACCACCTGGAACTGGACGGTCTTCCCATCAACGCCGATGTAGGACGGCACTTCCATCAGGAGGGCCGTCCGAGAGGCGATGGGAAGCGAGGAGAGGTTGAGCCACGCGGAAAGGGATCCTCCTCCGGGGCCGACTAGGGAACCGACCTGCGAGATGCCGGGTGTCGAGTTCATGACCCCGGTGAGCGAAGCCACCTCCTCAAACTCCTGGGCGTCCACTATTCCCCCGCTGATGAGTGGGGCCGAGAAGGTGACGAGCACATAGCTCGAGGACAGGGAGGACTGGCCGAACTGCTGTTCGAACACGGTCAGTCCCTTCTGGGCGGCGTCGGATGAGGGGAGGCCGGTGTTCGTGAGGTCGTAGGAGACCGGTACGTTCACCGCAACAAAGACGATGGGCACCGAGAGGAGGGCGATGACCAGGAGGATGGCAATTGGGTGGCGCGTCGCGGTGCGGCCGGCCCAGCTGAAGTAGGTCCGCCCGGAACGGATGTGGTGCCGCCGCTGCTTCGCGTGGCGTGCGAAGCGATCCCCGGTGTAGGGCCAGAAGACGCGGGGGCCGACCAGCCGGAGGACGGCGGGGATCACCGTCAGTCCCGCGAGGATCGCCACGACGACGGCGATCGCGAGCGCCATGCCGAGCTGGCTCAGGAAGCTCAACCCCGAGAAGGTGAGGGCGATCGCCACCACGAAGACCGTGAGCCCGCTCGTGGTGATGCTCTGGCCCGCCCAGCGCACGGCCAGGACCAGGGCTTCGGAGGAGGTGCGCCCCCGGACGAGCTCCTCCCGATAGCGGGCCATCATGAAGATCGAGTAGTCCGTCACGATGGCCATGAGAAAGACCAATAGGATCGACTCGAGCAGTGAGGAGATGGTCGTCACGTACCTGCCCACGAGGTAGAGTCCGGCGAGCGTCACGAGCATCGCGACCCCGATGGCAAGGAAGGTCACGCCCGGGGCGGCCGGGGCCCGGAAGTAGATCATCATGATCACGACGAGGAGTGCGATCGTCAGGACGAGGAGGAGGCCCAACGTCGAAGTGGCCTCGTAGCTTACCGCATCGTCCAAGGGCGCCGAGCCTGTCTGGTAAAACGCGAGCCCTCCGTAGGCGGGGGAAGAGGCGAGCGCCGCGGGGACGTCAGTGTTGATCCGACTGACATCCTGGAAAATAGGGGTCTGCCCTCCTTCCGTGAAGTTGTCGGGCTTGGTGAAGGCCACGAGGAGGAGGGTCGCGTTGTTGCCCGGGCTGACAAAACCGGAAAGGATCGACCGGGGTGCGGGGAGCGGCCAATCCGCCACGGGTGTCCCTTCGGCGATCCCGGCACTCCACGCCATGATCGCAGCCTGGGACGCCGTCCCGTTGGGGAAGTCCGTCCAGAGGCGCAACAGGAAGGCGGAGGGCAGTCCCGTCTCCTCCCCGAGCAGGGTCGCCCCGATCCCTTGGAGGGCCCCCCAAGAGGTCATGTTCTCGATGACGAGATCAGTTACGATGAGTTGGGGTAGGGCTCGCTCCGTGGCATTGGGGAACAGGGTGGGCAGGAGTGTCGAAAACGTCGTCCTCGTCGCAGCATCGGCGCACGGGGTGACATTGTGGGAGGTCAGACAACCCGGGGTGATGGTGGCGTTGAAGCCGGGCACCGAAGGCGTTCCGTTGTAGAACGTCGTGAGGATCTGCTCCTCGACGGCGCTTGCATTCAACGCGCGCATTGCCGACTCGTACGCGGGCCAATTTGCATCGGAGGGAGGGGACCCGGCGGGGAGGCCCGCTACGGCCACTTCCCACGAACGGACATAGGTCGCCGAGGGCCCCCAGACCATCATCGCCGTCAAGTTGAGCGATGCGGGTAGCGAAGGGGTCGACGCGAGCGCACCTTCGAGCACTCCGAGACCGAGATCGGCCTGGCCCCCGAGGTACTCCCCATAGACCGAGTAGAGGGACTCCATTCCTCCCAGGTACCGCACCTGGGGGTCTCCCTCGATAGAGTGGATGACCGCAAGGGTGGCGTTCTGACCCACGGGTCCTGTGATGTCGTTTCCCACGAGGAGTACCGTGGAGGAGGAAGGGGGCTGAGTGACGTTCGGGAACTCCGCAGAGAACTTCTGCTGGGCGACCACGCTCGTGTCCGAGTTCGGCAGCGAGGCGGACATGGAGTTCGAGAAGACGGACCCGAGGCTCGCCACCGCAGGGAGAGAGATCAGCATGAGCACGAGCCAGAACCCGAGGTAGCGCCAGGGATGTCGGACCACACTCCTTCCGAGTCTTTCGAAGGCCGGCTGAGGGTCGGACCGCCGCGAGCGGGACGGCGGGTTCGTATCGGTCTTCATGAACCCCCTCGGGCCGACGTGTCCCTAACCCTTGAGCGGAGATAGATTACAAGCTCATCTGGTAGAGACCGCGCGGAGCGGTCGGTGGAAATCCAAGGTGCTTTCACTTCACATCGCTCCGGGAGGTGAGAAAGACCCCTGAACGACCTCCATGGTACTGACTTATAACGTACTCCGGCGCATCGGGAGACTTCCCGGTTCCACGCTCATCTGAAGGGAAGCAATCCTCCCTTTGGTCAGGAACACATCGGAGCTCCGTATTCACGACGATGTTCGGAGAGGGTCACCGTCTTAACAGCTTCCCATCGCAAGACCTTTAGATCAGTTGTAAAGAGGGTCGACCCGTCCCTCTTTCACCGTTCAGATGAGTATTTGCCGACGTGTTGGGAAGGCTCGGACCCGGGCGATGACCTGCCTTTCCTTGCTGCTGTGGGGTGTGGGACCCTTCCGAGGTGACGGGGCAGCCTGGGGCAACACCTTCCCCTCCGGAGGGATTCGAGTGCCCTAGCGTCAAGCCGTTCGTCCGAGCATTCTAAGGGTCGTAGGGTACAGCGACTGACCTCCGCACGGGGAGATCACAGCGCACCTCAAGTTGTCCCAGTTCACGCGCGTTACTGCGATCACGACTTCGTCCGCGAGTGGGTCGCTCACGGTGCTTCTCCTTCCAGGTTACTCTGTCTGAGCCGCACTAGGGGTCGACCCCCGTGCACAAGACACCGAGGTGCGTTCGTTGGTCACCCTGCGAAGCCTAGCAGGGTTGATAAACGCACGGCCATATCCAGTCTCCGTGGGGGAGGGTCGCGGTAGCCGACGAGGAGGAGTCCCACCCTCGCGTGCTGTGAGCTCGACCTCTGGTTCGATGGCCGCCCCGTCTACCCGAGGGGGTTCGCCAGGCTATTGTTGACCGCAAGCCTTGCGCGCTGACGTGAATTCGTCCTCACGGGTCAGGATGGATTTTGCCTCCGCCAAGGCCGCGGAACGGACCTTGGCGAACCGTTCTCCGAGGTGAAAGAG
>JAKBKR010000074.1 GCA_021832495.1 bacterium
GTGGGGACGCGGGTGGAGAAGCTGAAGGGCGGCGCCTGCGACGCCCTCATCCTCGCCGAAGCGGGCCTCGAGCGGCTCGGGCTCGACCCCCCCTTTCGCCGGTTGGCACTCTCCAGCTTTCCACCCGCCCCGGGCCAAGGTATCGTGGCGCTTGTCGCGAGTGAGGAGCGGTTCCCTGACTTCGATCCGATGCGGACTTCCGCACGTGAAGCATGGTGGGAGCTCCTTGCCGAGAGGGCTTTCCTATCTGCGATCGGTGGGGGATGTTCGAAGGCCCTGGGAGGTCACGCCGACTACGCTCGGAAGGCTTTCGTGGCCGCCGAATGGGCCGAGGATGGCTCTAGTCGGCGAAAGATTGGGCTGCACGAACCGGAGTCCGATCCCCAGGTTCTCGGAGAACGGGCGGCCAACCTCCTCAAAAAAGCCCGGTGGGTGAGGCGTCGATGAACCGGCGCTTCTTGGACGTCCTCTCGGGAGAGGAACCCGATGCTACCCCGATCTGGCTCATGCGCCAGGCGGGCCGATATCTTCCCGGGTACCGAAAGCTGCGGGAGACCCATGATATTCTCGAACTGGCCAAGGACCCGGACCTCGCTGCGCAGGTGGCCGAGGAGCCCCTGACGCTTTTCGATCTCGACGCGGCGATCGTCTTTGCGGACATCATCCATCCGCTCGAGGGCCTTGGCGTGGAGGTGCGGTTGGATGCGGGACAGGGCCCTCGCATCGAGAACCCCGTGCGCGGTCTGACGGACCTCACCCGCCTTCGCACCCCGCTGGATGCCGAGGGGCAGACGGGATTCGTCGGGCAGACGATCCGGCGCCTGCGGGAGCGGACCGACCGGCCCGTCATCGGGTTCTCCGCATCTCCCTTCACCCTCGCATGCTACCTTGTGCAGGGCCGGCACGAACGCGACTTTCCCGCGATGCGCCGCCTGCTCTCCTCCGACCCGGAGTTCGTCCGGCAGCTCATGATGGTCCTCTCCGCAGCAACCATCGAGTACGTGCAGATGCAGGAACGGGCCGGGGCTCACGTGATCCAGATCTTCGACACTTGGGCAGGCATCCTTTCCGCCGACCAGTACGCGACCCAAGTATCGCCCTATCTCGGAGAGATCCTGACCTCGGTCGATGTCCCCACGATCTACTTCTCCACGGGGTCTTCCCATCTGTTGCCGCTCGAATCCAGCCTGGGAGCCACCGCGCTCAGCGTGGATTGGCGCGTCCCGCTGGACGAGGTGCACCGGGTGACGGGGGACGGGACCGTGTTGCAGGGGAACCTTGATCCTGCCGCTCTGCTCGGCACTACGGAATCCTTGGAATCCGCCGCACGGGAAGTGCTCTCTCGGGTCCCCGCCGGCGCAGGGCACATTTTCAACCTTGGGCACGGGGTGCTGCCAGAGACCGATCCGCAACAAGTGAAGCGTTTGGTGGATCTCGTGCACGCCGCCTCACGCGAGTAGGGCGTCCTTGCCCTCCACCGCCCTTTATCTCTCTCCGTGTCTTGGTATCGCAAAAGATGAACGACACGGATGACGAGGGGATTCCCGCCGTCGGACCCCAACCCCGGAGTAGCCTTCCCCCTTGGCCCGTGAAGATCGAGGTGCGGGGAACTTCCGATATGTTGAAGGACTCCATGCTGATCGTGGGGTTCCCGACGCATGGTTTGGTCGGCTCCATCACCACGGCATTCCTCGTGGATGCTTTGAAGATGGCCCCACTCGCCGAGGTCGACTCCGAGGCGCTTCCGCCCACGGTGACGATGCGGGATGGTCTCGTCGAATCACCGATCCACATCTACGCAAGCGGGGTCGTCTGCGGCCCGGACAAGAAGTGCAGCCAGCTTCTCGTCGCCGTTTCGGAGATCCAACCGGAACCTGCGCTCCTCAATCCCCTCGGCACGGCGATCGTGGCTTGGGCTGAGGACCGCGGAGTTCGGATGATCCTCGTGGTCGAGGGGGAACCCACGGAGACCCCTTCCGCACAGGAGCAACTGCAGGTGGTGGCGATAGCCAACAAGGCGGGAGCGTCCATCCTGAAGTCGAGCGGCTTCCTCCCCGCTTCCGGAATGCTCACCGGCTTTGGCGCGGCGATCCTGCGGGCAGGGCTCCACCGGGAAATCCCCATCCTCTGCCTGGTGGCCGAGACGACCGAGGGCCACCCCGATGCCCGGGCCGCCGCGAAGATCATCGAGTCCATCCAACCCATGGTACCTCAGATATCACTCGACCCAGAACCGCTGCGCCAGCAAGCGCAATTGATCGAAGCCGCCCAGCGCAAGGTGCTACAAGGCCACCGGGACTCCGTGCGGCGGCTAACCTCCTCCGAACCCGCTGACATGTACCGCTAAAGCGCTCTCGGGCCACGGACCGGGCTACTGCTCACTCCCCCTCGATCCGTGTACCGGTTGAAGAATCTAGTGCCCTTCCATCATATCGGCAGGCCTTTGCCCCAGCCTGCCATAGCTCGAAACCCCTATGAATGGGCCAACCCCGGAGTTGGAACGTCGGTTCTGCGCGACCTGGGTGTTCCCCTGGGTGAGGAGCTTATCGCGCGACGTCGGCAACTCCGGGTCGAGACAGCCTCATTCCTTCTTCTTCTTCTTACAGCCGCAGGTTTCGCACATGGACATACCTCCATTGGGAGAGGAGCGATAGCCAAGGTATGAGTGACATGGCGAAACGTCTAGACAACCTTGAGTTGCCCTGATCACGCTCGTGGTTCGAGAATCTTCTTCTCGATCACGGCCAGCGTCACGGATAGGGTCGAGATCGCCACCCCCATCTTCGCAGCGAGCCCGGTGAGGGAGATCCGGCGCGGGACGTCAAAATACCCCTCGGCCAATGCCCGCCGCAGGACCTCTTCTTGACGTGGGCTCAACAGGGCCGGTTCCCCGGAGGATGAGCCATGCCGCACTCCCAGTACCTGGACCCGGTCCGTGAGTTTCCCCAATGTGTCGAGGAGTTGGCGAACCTTTCCCTCCGGACCGACCACGTTCCATGTGGCCAATCCATTCTGGATCGGAAACGGAAAGTGCCGGACGAGCCGGAGCCGTCGGAGTATCGGTATGAACGTGGTGCCGCGGAAGATGACACGGCACGTCTCCGAGTTCCCGGTCGTGCCTAAGAGCTCCACATCCCGTACGCTCGGCAACCGGCGGATCTCCTCGCTCCATCCGCCTCCTTGAGGTTCCTCCGGAGCAGAGATACGGACCTCCAACAAGGTCGTTCCCCGTCCCAGTTCAAGGCGGTCGAGCACATCCATCCGAAGCTCGGGATGAGCGAGCGTGAACCGGCTCATCCACGACGCGTCGGGCATCGGGACTTGAATCCGGCATGTGAGGATCGAAGGAGGTTCGGGAGGCGTCCGCGTCTGCCTCTTGGGCGATCGAGCGAGTTTCCTCTTCCGCGCCGTCATGGGGTCCCGCAGGGCAACGTCGGGAACCCGCACGCATTTATGAGCCCACGGGACACCCTCCCGCACGCGTCAGTTTGCGCTCCGGCAATTGAAACGTCTAGGGGAAACACGGAAGCCCGGGAACCTAGTGATACATGCCGGGACCATGCCGGAGAATCATGGCAACGGTACGAGGAGTGCCCCCAAGATCCGCATAAAGCGTGTCTACGATCCCCCTTCTCCCCAGGATGGGACAAGGGTTCTGATAGACCGCTTGTGGCCACGGGGGATCAACAAGGTGCGCGCGCGTGTGGACGAGTGGCGCCGGGACCTCGCCCCGAGCGAAGAGCTCCGGAAATGGTACGGGCACAAGCCCGCGCGGTTCGCTCGCTTCCGCGCCCGATACCGGGGTGAACTCCTGCAGCATACCGAGGCGATCGCCGAGCTCATTGTGAAGGCGGAAGTTGGGACCCTGACGCTCGTGTTCGCTGCCCAGGATACCGATCGGTGCAATGCCAGCGTGCTGAAGGAACTGCTCGAGGAAAATCTGGAGCTGATACCGTATCGCGATAGAGGGAGGATCACAGGCCCCAAGGCCAGACACCGTGACCGCGGGTCAAGGCGTATTCCCTCTCTACCGCCGCCTTGAGCAGATGGGCTGGCGTCCCCCATATCGGGATGCGGTGCACCACACCGACTGCGCTCTTCTCACCGACGGAGACCAAGGTGGAGGTCTCCCGGTAGTGGAAAGGCACCAGCGGGTGGCCTTTCAGACGGGCCACGATGTTACGGGCCGCGTACGGGGCTTCCGCGAGGGCGGCCTGCGCGGTTGCAGGGACCGGGATGCCGGAGACGGGATCCTCGAGTTCGATAACATCACCGACCCCGAATACGCCGGGCCATCCCGGGAGTTCCAGAGTGGCTTCGACTCGCAACCGGCCCCCGTGACCGTGGGGTATCGGGAGGTTCCGTAGGACCGGAGGAGCCTCGATCCCTGCACACCAGATGCACACATCGAAGGGGAGGACAGTACCATCTTCGAGTGTAAGTTCATGGGGAGCGACGGAACGTACGTTGCGATCCTCCACCAACCGGACCCCTTCTTTCATCAGGAGTGTGCGGGCACGCCGGATGGATGTCTCATCCAAGCCCATCAGGAAGGGGACCGATCCGGTGACGAGGTCTACCGAGGGTCGCGGAGCATCCGCGGGGGTTCCCGTGGACCAGTGGGCGTCCGCGATCTCCGAGGCGACCTCGGTCCCAGTCGAACCACCGCCCACCACGACGATGTGAGGGCTCCGTGGGGAAGGTCCGGATGCGAGCTCCTTCACGTACTGTTGGATCGACTGGGCGGCCTGCATGGCATCCTTGAGGGAGTAGACCTTGCACGTGTACTGTTCGGCCCCGGGAATGTGGTAGTAGGCCGGCACACTGCCGAGGGCGATGGCAAGGGCGGAGTACGATAGGCTACGAGGGCCTGCCTGAACGGTACGGGAATCGAGATCGATCGACTCAACGGTCCCCTCGAAGAACTCTGTCGAGGGGCTCATGCTTCCCAGAGCGGTACGGACCGGGATGGACCAACGGTTCACACCCTGACGCCCCCGCACCATCTGATCGAGCTTGAAGAGCTCGTTGCGGAAGACATGTTCGGGAAGGCGGTCGATGATCGTCACCCGGGTCCGTTGTCGGGTTAGATGGGATATCCATCGGGCGACGGAAATCCCCGCATACCCTGCCCCCAGCACCAGCACCGGGTCTGGATCTTGCCCGCCTTGACCCTTGGATCGTGGAATTTCCATACCCCTCCCTCAGGTGGTGCTCAAGGCAGTACCGCACTTCAACTCACTCTGCCGCCATCATCCGCCCAAGCGTCCAACAAGGAGGCCGGGACACCCATCGATGTCGCATCTTCGCTTCCCGCCTCCGCTCGGTGACGGGGGCAGTAATAGTCCACTTGCAGGTGGATCAAACCTTCGTGATCCGAGCCGGGCTTACGGGAGCGCATGCTCCATCCCCCATCCGGTGCAAGCAGAGCTAGGCGCCCCCCGCGGCCGGGAACCACTTCTCCGGTAGCGGTCTCCAGGCATCCTGGTGTGGCACAATGTACCATGATCGAGGTGCGAGCTTGACCGGCAGCTGCGGCCAAGTACCGGTGGATGTGCTGCTCGAGGTCCACCAAGGTTGCCTGGGAACTTGTGAACTGCGCGGCGACCCGTTGCGAGGTGTCCTCCGGAAGCGCGGTGATGAGACAGGAGAGCGGGTAGTCTCGCTCGAAGGTGAGCATTGCATAGGCCCGGTTGGCAATGGTGTCCAAACCTTCAGCGATCCGCGCCCGGTCCCCATCGCTCCAGCCCGCCGAGTCGGCGAGGGATGACCGGAACTCGCCGATCTGGTGGAGAAGGCTGGCATGCTCTTCGATCAGATGGTCGAGGTGGGGATGGCACGTCTCCATGGCCACGGGGCGTGCCGCGGGCTCGAGCTCGTGGTCGAAGCGGGCGGAGTGGAGGGTCAGATACTGCTCGAGCAGTCGGAGGCCTTCCGAGACCTCCCCCGGGAACACTTCCTTCCCGGACTTGATCAGCTCGGACAGTTCCAGTAGCCGTTCCAGCAGCCCCTGGGTCGTGTCGTTCTCTCGCTGTAGCTCTTCCAATGGTTCATCGTTTGGTTCTTCGGACATTGTTATCATCTCCTGACTTGGAATGCGGATCCGCCGGGGTGTTCCTCGGCTCAAGTCGAATAAGTGCCGTTCAGGTAGCGTGTAATGCGCCCCTGCACGGCGCGGAGCGTCTGTTGATGCGCCGCGATCCGGTCGTCGAACGCTTGCCGGACCGACCAAGTCACCGCGGCCTGGACGCAGCCGAGGGTATGGGCATCTTCCCAGGAGAGCATCCGTCGATCCCGCTCAAGGAGGAGGTTCAACTCCTCCCCCAAGTGATGGCGGGCTACCACGTCCGTGGTATCCCACTGATGTAGGTGTGTTAGCAGCCTCTTTGACCGTTCCTGCATCTCACCGTGGGCTTCCAGGATGTATCTAACCTCGCTCCGGCAGGAGCCGGGCATCGAGTACATTGCCTCCGGGAAGACCTCACGGTCCTCCTGATGGACATGGACACGGTGGAGGTAGACGTCCAGCAGTGCGACCCCGATGTGGACTTCTCTCAGGGAGGGAGGGGGTCCCTGGACCAGACGCTCGCGCAGTTGCGCAAGATGGGCGAGGAGCGGTTGGGCGAAGTCATGCTCCCGGCGCAGCTCGCTGAAGGTATTGAATGGCTCCATGGCGGTCCCGGTTCCCATGTCTTCGCTCATATCTGCCTCATCCCATGGAATGCCGGGTTGGTAGTAGAACACCACGTCGAAACGGTTCGAGGTCAAACGCCCGCCGGTGGTACGCTCGGTACGAGGGAGATACCGACTCAGAATGCGACTAAGAGAGAGAGCCCAAACAGGGGGAGGTCAGGCGTCGCAACCGCGGCGTTCGACAACCCTCTCGCAGGAGGAGGCCGGCAGGACCTTCACGCTTCCCGCCTGGGCAAAAGGGGCCATGAACTGGTGCACGGACTTCTCGGACGGCGCTTCCAGGATCAGGTAGAGGCGGTGGAGGTGGTCCGCGACCGCCTTCCCTTGGATGGTAATCCCCAGCTTCTCTGCGTTGGCATCCGAAAGGTGCATGAGGAGCATCGCGCCCATCTGCGGGTCCCGGGCGGGGCACCGGTCCGCGGGGTGTTCGTGCTCGGCAACGAAGAGCGCCACGAAGAAAAACAAGGGAGGGCAGGTATAAGAACGGGTTGTCGGCGGTGGACGACAGGAGTTGTTACTCGGCGACACCCCCCTTTCTCCGTTCGTCGGCGCCCCGGTCACCGGAAGCCCGTGGGAACCTACTTCGACCCCTCTTATCGAGCCCTCTTTGTGACGATCCACGGTTCCCAATACGGTTCTCTGTAGAGCAAGGGGTGGGCTATCGAGGGAGGGATTCGTTGGCCATCTCTAGGGATACCCGGGAGTAGTGCTCAAGAGCACGAGCCTGGCCCTCATCCATCTCCACGGCCGGCCACCCCCAATGGAGGGCCACGCGCGCCCCCTTTCGGAGGTGGGGTAGCACGAGCGGGTCGTAATGGACCCGGACCCGCTCCGGGTCGCCCAGAAGGATACTCCCACGGTCCGCTCGAAGGGAGGGTTTCGACAACCACAGATGCTCTCCCTCGATGGCGTCCACGGTCGCGCCGGCGGGCCGGCAGGACTCCATGTTCTGGACCGTCGTTTCCACGTGCCCCGTGACATTGCCTACGCCCACGAAGCACACATGGAAGGCATGATGCGGGAGCGGATGGGAAGGGAGCCGATCGATCATGCGCTCGGCCAGCCGGCGGGGAAGTCCGCGTCGGACCAAGGCCATCAGGATATCCTTGAAATCCTCCCGATCGAACGCGTCCAACAAGGAATTCCCGATCCAGTAGGCTTCAACCACGCGGTAGTCCAGAGGCTTCAGGCCGTGCTTGTGTGCGATCGCGTGGAGGTACGGGGCCAGGGCCTCGAACTTGAGGAGGGTTTCCCCGGCAGCCTCGAGGTCGAGGTTCCGGGTGATGGCTCGATAGAGGAGAGGCTCTGCATTCTCGGGGCCACAGTAGCTGAGACGGTTCGTCGCGAGGGAGAACCGGGCCCCCAGCTGGACCCCTTCCATCTCACGGAGGGACCTGGGTCCCCCATTGCACGGCCCGGCGGAGCACGGTCCCGGTCTCTCGCGCCAGCACCCACCCCACGGTCAGCGCGGCCCCCGCGAAGATGGCGAAGACCCCGAGGGATTGCCCCAGGCTCATGGGGGATCCCCGCAACGCCACGGCGAGGAGGAACG
>JAKBKR010000075.1 GCA_021832495.1 bacterium
CGGGCTTGGTCCTCGCCTCGGTACTCGCTGTCCCGTGGATGAATTCTGGCATGTCAATACTTTTTCCCATTAGCTGCAAAAACCCTCTCTGAGCTACCCGCGTGGCCTGGTCGGACATGGGTAAACTTAAAAGGAAGTAGATATTCGGAACTTCGCTCTAACGGAGGAATCGTAGTGCCAGGAAAGAAGGAAGCGGAAGGAGCCGGCGCCGATGCAGCCCCTTCGACCGCTTCGAACACACCGAAGCCGAAGAAGGGCGGTGAGAAGAAGGGAAAGGGTGGTGCCCCGGAGGCCAAGGCGGCCGCTCCGGCCCCGGAGAACCCGAACTTCCGTCACATCGTGCGCTTTGCCAACACCGACCTCGATGGCAAGCGACCCATGCTCATGGCCCTCACCGACGTCAAGGGGGTTGGTCGTCGAGTGGCCGAGACGGTCGCCCATCTTTCCGGACTTGATCCCACCAAGCGGCTCGGCGATTA
This sequence comes from bacterium, assembly GCA_021832495.1. Classification (GTDB taxonomy): domain Archaea; phylum Thermoplasmatota; class Thermoplasmata; order Lutacidiplasmatales; family UBA184; genus JAJYEA01. The sequence continues at coordinate 480 of JAKBKR010000075.1, forward strand.
CAGCGAGCCGGAGACAGAGAACTTAGAGGAACTACTGCTCGGCTTTTACGGCAAGGTCCCGAACTGGCTTGTCAACCACCGTTTGGACCGGGCCACGGGAGAGAATCATCACTATGTGGCCGCGGAGCTCGATACGGTCATCCGCGATGATGTCAATCTGATGCGGATGATCCGGTGCTACCGAGGAATCCGTCACGAGCGGGGCCAGAAGGTCCGGGGCCAGCGCACCCGTTCCAATGGCCGCACAGGCATGGCCGCCGGTGTGATGAAGAAGAGCCTGCAAGAGGCCGCGAAAGCGGCCAAGTCCACCGACAAGAAGGAGAAGTAGGAGCACATGGGAGATCCAAAATTTTTGCGTAGGACCTTCGAGCGGCCCAAACATCCGTGGGAAGAGGTCCGGATGGCCGAGGAGAACAAGCTCCTCACCAAGTATGGCCTCAAGAACAAGCGAGAGCTATGGCGTGCCCAGTTCCGACTCCGCAATTACCGGCGGCAGGCAAGAGAGCTTCAGGCCCGGGTCCGAGCAAAGGAGGTCCAGGCCGAAAAGGAGACAAAAGCTCTCCTCGAATCCTTGGTCCGTATCGGCGCGCTGCCGGTGGGTGCCAACACCCTCGACGACATCCTTTCCCTCACCCTCGACTCCCTGCTTGAGCGCCGCCTGCAGTGGATCGTCTACGTGAAGGGGCTAGCGAGCACACTCACCGGAGCCCGACAGCTCATCGTTCACGGACACATCTCGGTCGGCAACCACAAAGTGCGGTCCCCTGGGTTCGTGGTGACCCGGGACGACGAGGTGAAGGTCGCTTACAATGCCTACAGTCCGTTCCTGGACGAGGCCCACCCGATGCGGGTCTCCATCAAACAAAAGATCGAGAGCGGCAAGGGAGCGCCATCGGCGCCGCCCGCCTCAGGGTGAAGCATGGGCAAGGTCGGGATCGCGCACGTCTTCGCATCGTACAACAACATCCACATCACCGTCACGGACATCACCGGTGCCGAGACCTTGGCCAACACCAGTGGTGGCATGGTCGTCAAGAACGCCCGGGACGAGTCGAGCCCGTATGCTGCGATGAAGGCCGCCGACGCGGTGGCCAGTGTACTGAAGGAAAAGGGCTACGACACGCTGCACATCATGGTCCGAGCCCCCGGAGGGAACGGTCCTCGCTCTCCGGGCCCGGGAGCCCAAGCCGCGATCCGCGCTTTGGCGCGGGCCGGCATGAAGATCGGCCGCATTGAGGACGTCACACCCGTACCCCACGATGGGACCAAGCCCAAGGGAGGGCGGCGGGGACGGCGGGTTTAGGCCGTACGTTCGGTCGAGGTCAGATACCATGGAGATAGAGATCAAGGAGTTGTCCCCCAAAAAGGCGCAGATCCGCTTCTCAGACACCACAGCGACCGCAGTCAACGCGATCCGCCGCTCGCTCATCGCCGATATTCCGAAGATGGCCATCGAGGATGTCGAATTCCACCTCGGCACGGTCCACGACGATGCCACCAGTACCGATTACGACCTTTCGACCAGTTTGTTCGACGAGGCCATCGCCCTGCGGCTCGGGCTACTGCCCATCCCGACCGGGTCGAAGAACTTCCGGTTCAAGGACAAGTGCACATGCAAGGGCGAAGGCTGTGCCCATTGCCAGATCGTATACACGATGGACAAGAAAGGGCCCGGTATCGTGTACGCCCGGGACCTTATCCCGCTCGGGGATCCTGAGCTTGCCATCGCCGAACCGGATGTGCCGATCGTAACGCTCGGTGCCAAGCAGGCGATCCTGGCGTATGCGACGGCGGTAATGGGGACCGGACGCCAGCATGCGAAGTGGCAGGTGGCCCACTCGGTTGGTTACACGGCACAACCCACGGTGAAGGTTTCCAAGGGTGAGGGCTGCACGGAAGCCTGCTTAAAGAAGGTCGCCAACGTCTGCCCGACCCATGTGTTCCAGTACAAAGACGGAGCACTAGACGCGGCGGACCCCGATGCTTGCATCTTGTGCAAGGAGTGCGAGCACGCCTGCACGCACGGTAGCGTCAAGGTCGACACGGATCCTACCGCGTACATCTTCCGGTTCGAGACGGATGGTTCGATGACCGCCCGCGAGGCACTACGACTTGCGCTGGAGAACATCGTGACCCAGATCGACGATCTCCGGGACTCGGTCGTCTCCCTCGGTTGAAACGCGTTCCCTTTACCGAGGGACCGGGCTATGCCACGGGGCGTGTGATCTTGAGGAGCGCTTCACGCCCGAGCAACTGCTCGGTCTCCGCTGGTGAGAGGAGCCCCTCCTTTTCGAGATAGGCCTTCACGGAGATGCCCGCCGCCGCGGACTTCTTGATGGCCTCGGCGACCTTGAGATAACCTAGTCGGGGCGTCAGGATCGTGGCGATCGAGGAGGAGGCGAGGAGGTAGGTGTTGCACTTCTCGGGATTGGCGGTGATGCCATCCACGCCCTTCGCAGCGAAGACGGGGAGGAAGTTCGTGAGCAGTTTCATCGAGAACAGGATCTCGAAGCTCATGACGGGCATCATCACGTTGATCTCGAGCTGGCCCGCTTCGGCAGCAAAGGCCGCCCCCAGGTCGGAGCCGATGATGTGGAAGCAGATCTGGTTCAGGCACTCGGCGAGGGAGGGATTGACCTTAGCCGGCATGATGGAAGAGCCAGCCTGGACCTCAGGCAGCCGGATCTCGTCGAGCCCTGTGGCGGGGCCGGAGGAGAGTAGGCGAAGGTCGTTCGAGATCCGGGAAAGTTCGACGGCGAGGCCGCGCAGGAAGCCGGAGGTGGCCAGGGCAGCCCAGCGGCTTTGCATCCCCTCGAAGGGATCACGCGAGGGCCGGAATGGGAACCCCGTGGCTCTGGCCAGATGTTGCACCACGAGGGTTCGATAGCCGGACCGAGTGTTGACCCCGGTGCCCACAGCGTTCCCGCCGAGCGGGACCTCGCAGAGCCCCTCCCGGACCCGGGGGAGCCCGTCCAGCACCCGCTCTAGGACGGAGGCATATGCCCCGAACTCTTCTCCCAGGGTGATGGGCATGGCATCCTTGAGGTGTGTGCGGCCCGACTTCGGCACGCTGGCGAACTCCTGTTCCTTCGCCCGAAGGCTGTGGACGACTGTGCGGACGCTCACCTCGAGGTCCTTCAGGGCGAGCAACAGGCCGAGGTTCAAGGCGGTCGGATAGGTGTCGTTCGTGGATTGGCCCATGTTGATGTGATCGTTGGGGGAGAGGGAAGTGTAGTCCCCGCGGGGCTTCCCGCTCAGCTCGAGGGCGCGGTTCGCCAGGATCTCATTCACGTTCATATTGGTGGAGGTTCCCGCCCCGGCTTGGAATGCGTCGACGATGATGTCCCGGTCGAACTTTCCTTGTAGGAACTCCTGGGCCGCCTGCTCAATGGCTTTTGATCGTTCGCCGTCGAGCGCACCCAGTTCCCGGTTGGCTCGCACTGCAGCGAGCTTGATGTAGCCGTAGGCCCGGACGATCGGAGCGGGCACCAAGATCCCACTGACGGGGAAGTTCTCCTGCGCGCGCAGCGAGTTGATACCGTAGTACGCTTCTTGAGGAATCTCCCGTTCTCCGATCGAATCCCGCTCCACCCGAACCGCCTTCATGCTCAGGACCACCCGGGGCGCGTACTCCTACAAGCCCATGAACCTTGCCCTAGCCCCCCGGATGGGGGCGGGAGGGGACTGGGGGCAAAGGACAATACCCCCCGCCGTTTCATAGGACCATGGTGCCGTGGCCGACCATAGTTCTGGACGTGAGTTCGGTCGTCGTCTACACGGCCGTATTGCCGTGTTTCTTGGCCCTGTTCTATCTCTTAGCGTGGAAGGAGAGCGCAACGTTCCGTGCCATCCCCCTCACTCCCTCGCTCTTTTGGGTGCTTCTCGTGGGAGGGTTCGTCGGGTCGATCGCGAACATACCTTTCTTCTTTTTCCACGGCTCCATCATGGCGGTCAACGTAGGGGGGGCCCTCGTCCCCGTTGCCATCGGTCTGACCCTCCTTGTGGCGACGGTTCCGAAAGGTTCCCGAACCCCGATCGAGGTTGGTCTGGGCCTCTGGGTTCTCGGTACGGTCATCGCGACCACCCTCGTCGCCTTTCGGGCCCCGAGCCCGTGGATCATCATCGGTTACGTGCTTCCATTGCCTGCGTTTCTCGTCTTCCAAGATCTCCACCGGCCCGATGCTCGGGCGATGGCGGTCGGATTGTACGGGATACTGGCGGTCGTGACGATCGCCACGTTCTTGACCACGCAAGTGATCCCTTCGGAGGGGATCGTCTCGGTCTTCCCGAACTATCTCCTTCCTCCATTTCTGGCCGCCGTACTCGCCATCAGCTTCCAATCCCTGCGAAAGGAAGGGTTGGCCTTTGCTTTGCCCCTAGCTTACGCCTGTGCCACGTTCGGGGACCTGGTCGGCGCCGACATCGTCCATCAACCCTCCCTGTATGCTCCTGGGGTGCCACCCATACTGGGAGCGATTGGTGGTGCGGGCTATGAGGACCTGGTCTACCTCTCCGGCCTCATCGCTATCGGGATCACTTTCGGTTTCGTCATTCTCTTGGAGCGCATGCGTGGGGCCCACCCTCCGGAACCCTACGGATACCGACCGGGGGGCATCGCCCGGGCGATCGACAGCTTTGAACGATTGCGATACTCCGAAGTGGCTTCCCAATCTCTTGTGGCCGTGGATGCGCGAGCCGCGCGGATACGCGACCATATAGGTCTCCCGATCGGGAGTCCGGACATCGGAGTGGCGGGCATCCCCTCGAATCCCCTCGTCGCCGCAGACTACGCGAACCTTTCGGTCGCTGCCCACCGCTCGGCGCCCGAACGCGAGAGCGCCTACCGTGCGCTCACCACGGGGTTCTATCTTCTGGGGGCCCTTGATCTCCTGTTGCAGCGGAGGCTCGCCACGATCGCACAGCGGGTACAGGCATTCCTCATCGATCTCGTGGTGACGATGGTCCCGGCGGGTTTGGCCTTGCTGGGTGTCTACCGATTCTGGCAGTTGACCGGGGTGAGTTCGGCCCTCAACAGCATGGACTATGAAGCCGCCCTGCTCGCCGCCTCGAGCTATCCGTTTGTGGTCTTCGTTGTGGCGGAGTGGTGGTGGGGTGTGACTCCGGGCAAGCGGCTCTTAGGACTTCAGGTATGGAACCGGGATTTCACGCGGCCCGGGCTCGTGGAGTCCCTCGGGCGCAACATTCCGAAGCTTGTGACAACGACCGCCCTCGTGTATGGATTCGGGATTGCCGTCCCTCTCTTCTATGCTGGGTGGGACTCGAGCACGGCGGGGGTGGCGATCTTCCTTGGCGGGATCATTGTGGCCGCGATGGCAGGCGCGGTCGCCTTTGTGGTGGTCGCCACGAATCCCTTCCGCCGACGGGTGGGCGACCTTCTTACGGGAACGCTGGTCGGGACCGGGTCGCCTAAGCCGGCCCTTTCGGGGCCGCATCCAGCCCCAACTCCCCGATCCGGGACAATGTGATCTCGATCGTCGAGACGTTCGTGTCCTTTCCCGCCCGGTTGACGAGGCGTTCGGTGCCGATCGCGACGTTCTTGATCTGGATCTTACCTTCGACGATCTTGTGGCGCCGCGCCACCTCCGCCACATCGACGGCGTGAGCGATCGAGTTCCCGCGTGCCTTGATTCGCACTTCCGTGAGTCCGCTGCTGAATTGGCCGATCACCTCGAACACGTACGTCATCACGGGTTTCGTCCCGATGTAGACCGTCGCGTCCTGGGAAGTTCTACCTTGGGCCGACACGGTCTACCTCAAACCTCGTGGCCGAGGCGGAGCGGGACCCCCATCCGGGAACGGTCCGGGGCGTGGTCGCGGGCCGGGAACGGTGGGTGAAAGTTCGCGAACATCATGGCTCTGACCTCGGAGCAAATCGAGGGGGCCGAAGCTTGCCGCCTATTTAAGACTAGATTCCATGTCCCCGGTCAGTCAGGCCCTGCACGCGGCGCTGCTACCTGGACGGAAACGGTTCGCTGGGGTGAACGATGACGGTCTCGGACACGGGATGCACCGAGTGGGGTACCGGGGAGGCAGGGGTCTCGGATGGGACCTCGATCCGTTCGGGCGATTTCTGGTCTCGGGATGCCCGTTCCTGAAGGGCGTGCCAGCGTTCGTCGACCGTTTGCTGTATCTGGGCGATCTCCTCCGGGGTGACATTCTTGAACCGCCCCTGGCTTCGAAGGTACTTCTCGACCGGGATGGGGTTGGACGGGGACCAGGTGATCCTGAGCCGGCCCTGGTCGATCTCGAACAGGGGCCAGTAATGGCTGAGGGTCGCAAGCCGCCCTACTTCGACCATCTGGGACGGATCATGCTTCCAGCCCGTGGGACAGTCGGCAAGCACATGGAGATAGCGAGTGCCCTTGAAGCGGGCAGCCTTGGTCGCTTTCGCGACAAAGTCCTCGGGAAAGGACGGGTTCAGGGTGGCGATGTAGGGGATGTGATGGGCATCAAGGATCATGGGCAGGTCCTTCTTGGGCGTGTGTTTCTCCAGGCCACGGGGCGTGGTGGTCGTCAAAGAGAACGCGGGCGTGCTTCCCGAGCGCTGGATCCCCGTGTTCATGTAGGCTTCGTTGTCGTAGCAGACGTAAAGGAAATCCTCGTTGCGTTCCGCTGCTCCCGAGAGGGCTTGGATCCCGATGTCCGCGGTCCCCCCATCCCCGGCGAACCCGACCACCGGGACATCCCCCCGCCCCGTCTGGCGCAGTCCGGCCTTGAGCCCCGAGGCCATGGCCGCGGTCGATTCAAAGGAGGAGAACACCGTGGAGACCCGCAGGCACGTTCCAGGCATGGCTCCGGGAATGACGGCCCAGCAACACGCCGGGATCACGACCACTGCTTGGGGGCCCAAGCCCTTCAGTAGGTACCGCATGGCGAGTGCCGCGCCGCACCCCGGGCAGGCCGCATGGCCGCCCACTTGGTATTCCTCGGAAGGGATCGTCAGCTTCGCCATCTACGCAATTACCTCCTTCACACCGACCCATGCTTCCCGGGGCACATCCTTTCGGATCGCACGTTCCACCAAGGTTCGCAGATGCATCGGCGTCACTTCGCGCCCTCCGAGCCCGGCAATGTACGAGGCGACAGCGGGGCGGCTCGGGATGTCCAAAAGGGCGGACCGGACCTCAGTCGCGACCGGGCCCCCCGAGCCGAACGAGTGGGCCCGCTCGACCACAACGAGGGATTGGACCCGACTTCCGAGCGCACGGATCTCCTCCTCGGGAAAGGGGCGGAAGACACGAATGCGCGCCAGGCCGACCTTGCGCCCTTCGCGGCGGAACTCGTCCACTGTGTCCCGGGCCGCGGCCGCCAGCGAGCCGAGGGCGACAATGAGCACCTCGGCATCCTCGGTGCGATACTCGTCGATCGGACCGAGGGGTTGACCACCCACCGCCCGGGCGTAGTCCCTACCTGCCTGGATGAGCTTCCTATGGGCGGTTTGCATGGCAGAAGCCATGTCATGCCGGAACTCCATGTAGGCGAGGTCCGGAGGGGAGAAGGAGCCAAAGAGCTGCATGGTCCCTGGCTCGACCCGAACCACGGGGCGGTAGGAGGGCAGGAACTGATCGACCGCTTCTTGGGAGGGGATCTCGACCGGCATGTACGTATGCGAGAGAACGAAGGCGTCCAGCATGACCATCGTCGGGAGGAGCACTTCCGGATCCTCCGCGACCCGGTAGGCCTGCAGGATCGTGGCCAGGACCTCTTCATTTGTCTCGGCGTAGATCTGGA
>JAKBKR010000076.1 GCA_021832495.1 bacterium
ATAGGGACTGGACCGCAGTCCAACGAATCGTAGGGTTGCCTGGGATACAGGCCACCCCCAGTCCCGAGGAGAAGACCTGAGCCCTGCTCAGAAAGGTGGGGTTTCCGTACGACCAGAACCCATGGCTACCCGGAGGCAACGGTTCTTGAGGGGCAACAATCGCTCAAAAACCTCCGGACGTCCGCGAATTTCAACCGGCCAGGGTCATTCCCCGAATCCCCCCTCCAGGAGGCACCCTATCGATCATAAGGCTCAGGGTTTCCGCCGCCGGGAAGGGGTGGGTTCCGATCGATGAGGGTAAATGCAGGTTGCACCGCAGACAAGGGATGCTGGCTGGGTCACGACCTCCCGACGTGGTGGTATCCATACCTCGCTACGAACCCCCCCAGGAAGAGGACCGCCCCCAGAACCGTCACGACGTCCTCACGATAGAAGAGTCCGTAGGCTACAGCTCCAGCTCCAAACAACCACGCAAACCACATGCCGGAAAGGAACACACGTCTGGCAGACTGTTCGTCCTGTGTAAGCCCAGAAACAGTCGTCAACGACGCTGGCTCCCGTGAATGAAAGTTAGTACCTGTGATGAAAGGCCGGACTTCAGAGTTTCCGGGCACAACGGATTGGATATGATCGCACGCCATTGATTCAATGAGAACCGTTCATGGTCCGGGCCATATTTCCTCCTTGGCACTACTCGAACCCCCACTCGCTTGTAGGCGATGTTTGGTAAGGGGTGCAGTAGTTCTCTCCATTCATACGCTCTTGACTCCAGCAAGGACTTGCAGAAGATTCCAGATTCTGTGACGGTGACCCTGTACTGGTCGTAGCCTCCTGTGAACAGGAAAAAACCGGTAGCCAGTGATGCAAACCCCACAAAGATTACTAATGCAACCTCAAGGTCAAGTGCGGGATTGGGAGTTAGTGCGCCGTCAGGAGCCAATGCAACCACCACAGTGAGGAGGGCAAAAAGCATCAAGATGGTCACAATTACCAAGGCTCTCCGTAAGATTCCCATCTTGTCATCGACAACAATTGGGCCAGTGCTTTCTGGAGAGGGGAAACCCACGTTTGACTCGCTCATGTGTTTCAGCCGCCGCAGGTCTTCGTTACTTGGCCTAGTTTGTACGCAGCTGTGATCATGCCGAAGGCCGAAAGACCGGCTCCTACTAGGGCGATGACATCGATTGCTTCATTGCCCCCCTTCAAAGCGCCATACAAAGAAAGGAATTCTCCAATCATTGAAAGGAGGAACGTTATCACGAGTGTCGTGTTTAGTGCACCATAGTTGGTGCTACTCGCGGCATTGCAGGTGGCTGGGGCTGTTGCTGCAATCGTCAACGCCAAAATGGCTCCAGCAAGAGCAAATAGCCCGAGCGTGAATCCCAAGGCAACATCCATAGTGACTCCTCCACTAGCGGAGTCTCTCAATGCGATTCCAAGGCCGACAGCGAACCCGGTCCCCCCGGCGATTACAGAGAGATAGTCCCAAAGGTCGGCCGGGTCGCTGATGTCGGTACTGACCGCAGGCGACTCTGTCACGTTGAATAGTTCCTCCGACAGGTAGTCTGCGGACGAGAACCCGAAAGTGGCAATCGAAGAGATCACGCCGATGATCGACTTCATCGTACTAGTGAAACTGCTGTTGGGAGATACCGCCGAGGCCAGTGCGGAGAATGCGTTCTCGATGAGGGTAGTGACGGTGTTCTGGATGATACTCACCGCGTTGATGAGCGTCAGGAAGTACGATGGTATCTCGTTGAGAACGGACTCAACGTCATTTCCTATTGGCCCAAAGAGATTCAAGTCTGAGAAGACAGAGCCCATGTGATCAGTAGCGTTCGAAAGGGTGCCAGTGCCCTGGAATGCTCTAGTGGCCGCATCTGATACCGCATAGGCATCTGCTACCGCTCCAGCGAAAATTGCAGCGAAGGCGTTGATTAGAGGTGTCAATGCCAACGTGATGAGGTGGATGAGCTGCTGTATCGCCCAGGCGAGGGCCGCGCCGATGAGTTTGGCCGCCCAACTGATCGCCGACATGAAGGCGGCACCCGCCACGCTCAGGACACCGAGGAGTCCCATCCCCGCCTTTGCCAGCAGCGATGGGACGCTCGCCACCATGTTCCCGAAGGCGACGAAACCACCGGCGATGGCGTTAAGACCGTTGACGAAGACACAGTCCCAGGAACAGGAGGGCGGGGGAACGATCTTAGGCGGCGTTCCCATCGGACTGTTGTAACCGGCGGGAGGACTGAACGGGGCGAGCAGGTTCCCTCCTCCCGACAGCCCGAGCAGATCCACCTGAGTGCTGTTCAGGACGAGGAACTCCCCGCTCGTGAGCGGGAGCTGCTTCCCTGTGGCGTTCAGAGGCAACAGGGCCTGCAGAAGGCTCACGGCACACTGGGGGCTCGAGGTGAGATCAGCGCTGAGTGTGCCGGCAATCCCACCCGGACTGTTGCCGCTCCCGTTGACGGCCGTGATCGTCGCCTGGGAGAGCGGTCCGCAGACGCCTCCCAGTGTGGACAGGCTCTGCGGATTGTTCTGGATCATCCCGCCCGCGGTGGAGTTCAGCAGAGAGGACTCACTCTCTAGGAAGGTCACGCTGCCGGCAGGCAGGGTCTTGCCTGTCGTTCCGATGGAGACAGGGGAGGGCCCGAGGTTCAGATTGACCGAATAGAAGTCCTGCTGGCCGACATAGCGGTAACCGTAGCCGGGGATGTTCACGACATCACCAGTCTTGTTCACCAGGACCAGAGGGAGACGCTGGAGCGGCTCCACGGCCACGCAGGCGGTGATGTGGAACGAGGAAGGGAGACAGACCCACTTGCCGATGGAGGTAAAGTTGAACGGCCCGGCGAGGGAAACGGAGGCATCCGGGGGGACCGGGTTCTGGGTGTCGTTCATCCAAAGATCGAAATTGATCTGGTAGCTGGTCTGGTAGTTGGGCACGGGAAGGAAGTAGCGATCGTTGTAGGTGAAGTTGAGGAGGACGCTGTTCCCGCCCGGACAGTTCCCCTGGGAAACCCCGGCGACGGCAGGGGTGTAGATCGTGGGGGAACCCTCGCCCGAGGGCACGCCGAGGTTCACCGATGCGATGTCGTTGTAGGGAATGTAGAAATTGGATCCCAACGAGGAGATGATGGGGTCACAGATCGGATCGGTGGCGTTCGTGATATTCACCTCCAGGCCAAGCGGGGCCACCGGGTCAGTCGCGATGCCGTCCGCCACACCGTCTCCGGCAGTACTGATGGCCGTGGGGTTGAGGGGCCCGGGGTAGCCGCTCGCAATGCGGTCGGGCGGATAGGATACCCCAGAGAGGTCAGGTACCATGCTTCCATTATCGTTGTAGCTCGCTGCGGTGAAACCGTAGTCGGCGGCGCCGAGTGCCTTCATCCCGTTGGTCAGTGTGTCTCCAGCGGCATACGCGTTCCAGGGGGAGATCCCGAAGTCCGCATCCCCTAGGTAGGTCGCGGTGGCGGTGAACATGGAGGAGGCCCACCCGCTGCATACCGAGTTGCTGTTGGACTTGGTCAGGGAGGTGTTCGTTCCAGGGACGTAGGGCACGCCTTGTTCCACGCTGAGCTTCCAGTAGGCCTCGGTGTACGGCCAGAAATAGATCGTCCGCACGGTGAAGGTGCTCGGGTCGAAGACCCGATAGAACGAGGAGGATATCGGGGCGGAGCAGTTCAGGATGGGGGTGGTGAGGGTATGGCCCTGGAGCATCCCCTGACGGGTGGGGTCGGCGTGGCCCGGGTCACCGTAGTAGGAGAGGGTCAGGGTGGCCGAGGGGATGGTCCCCGTGCTCCCTGAGTTGTCGATGACCTCCACGTACCAAGTGCCCTGTCCTTGGAAGTCCGAGATGCCAAGGGAACCGATGTACGACGGCCCCCAAGTTCCCTTGGTGGGGCTGGCGTTCAGGAGGGGGAAGGTGTAGACCCCCGCCCCGAAGGAGCCAAGGGAGATGGATCGGCTCGTTCCCGTGAGGAGCTGAAGGCCGACGGTGCCGGTGCTGTTCACTTGGACGGTCAGGGTACTCGAGTTGAAAGACAGTGCCGGCCCGTAGTATTCCACGCCGGGGATGGTCACCAGGGCGGGATTGCCGGTGCCATTGCTCGGCCCGAAGTATACGTTCTGGGTGGCTGAGAAGCTGCTTGAGAAGAAGTGTGCACCATCTGGAATGCCGTCCCCGGCGGTGTTCGCATCGAGCGGGTTGGAGTAGAGGCCCGTCACGGCACCGGTGATCTCCTGGATGTTGGTCAGCCCATCGCTGTCGTCATCTCCGGTGAAGCTCCCGATCCCCGGCACGAGCATGCAGTCCTTCCCTACGTAGTCGGTGCATCCCCATCCCGCCCGGGCCGAGGAGTTGTCCCACGTCGAGACAAGGAAGGGGTTGGTGTGGGTGACCATGAGTTCGTAGGCGTCGGGGAGACCGTCCTCATCTGAGTCGGGAAGATCGAGAACGGACGCGGTGAACGAGGCGGACTTCGCCCCGAGCGTGCCCCAGTAGGAACTGGATACCGTCACATTCATTGTCATGGGACCGGTGGAGTTGTAGGTGTGTGTCGCCGCTGGGTAGTTGCCTCCTGGGGACAGGGGACCGCTTGTCCTCCCGTCCCCCCAAGCCCAGGTGAAGGTCCAAGGTATCCCGTGGCCTCCGTTGGCGTTTGCGTCCGCGTACGTGCCCTCCACGGTGGTGGTGAAACTCAAGGGCGCAACCGCACCGTAGATCTCGGTGTTGGCATATGGGAGGGAGAGGCTCGGGGCTCCGTCTCTCACCGTGATTGTGGCGTAGGCTATCAGGATGCCCATGTTGGGGCCGGTGAACGTGACCGTGATGTTGTACTGTCCAGGGTAGAGGAAGGTGTGGACGGGGTCGAGCCCGTAGCTCGTGTTGTAGGCCTGGTTGTTCGCCCCCCACCGCCAAGTCACATTGACCAAGGGGACACCGGCGAATGACGAGTTGACGGGAATCACCGAGTTGAAGGTCTGCGAGACGTCGGCGGTAGCGTTGACGCTTGGGACGTAGGGATAGGGCGGGACAATCGGCGCCAGGGCGACGTTGATGTTCCTGGTCACCGAGGATGTCTGACCTTCGGGATTCTGGACGAGCAGGGTCACCGTGTAGGCGGAGGCCATCTGGTAGGTGGTGCTCACTAACATGCCCGTGGACCCAACTCCCCCGGCCACTGCACCATTCCCAAAGAGCCACCCGAAGTTGAGACCGCCTGTCCCGCCGGCGGAGTTCCGCGAGAAGGCCCCACTGAAGTCCACCGGGTTGTTCACGTAGGGATGCGGCGTTTCCATCGTGATGTTGGCAAGGGGTGGCGCGGCCAGAACGTTCACGAACGACCAGTTTACCGACGTCTGCCCGCCCGGGCTCTTGGCATACACCACCACGGCGTATTTCGACCCAAACTGGAAGATGTGGCTCACCGTGGTCAATCCGATGCCCGATGCGGCGATCCCATCGCCGAACTGCCATGTCACGTTCGCGGAACCGGTTGCATTGTCTTGTGAGGTGATGTTCGCAGACAAGGTCGTGGACAGGTAGGCGGCCGTGGCACTGGTGACGTTGAGGGATATCAATGGAGCCGTGTCGCTGACCATGAGCTCGTTCGCATTGAAGATCGTGGCCGATTCGCTTCCGCACAGGCCCCAGTGGTCGCAGGCCTTGACGGTGAAGGTGTAGTTCTGGCCGTAGTTGTAGGCCGCTTCGAAGTTCCAGGTATCCATGGTGGGTTCGGGCGTGGCAGGGGCGGAGGTGTTGGAGTGGCCGACCGTTCCATCTCCCCAATACCAAGTCTCAGTGAGGTGTGTCTGCGCGGGTGAGAAGAACTCAACACTTCCGAAGATCGGCTCTCCCACGGCCTGTTCGTTCACAGAGATGGGGACCGAGTTCTCTCGGGATGTGTTGGAATTGGAGAACCACACCGACACGGTGTCGGAGGAGTAATCGGACTCGGTGGCATCGTAGTTGTCGATCGCCGTGTTGTCATCGGCCCAGCTGAAGCTAACATCCACGTACGTCCCTCCAGAGTGCCCGTATGGGGTATAGTTCAGGACGATTTGCCAGTCGTTGGACATCTGGAACAAGAGGGGCTTGAAGGTGACGGTATTGTAGTCCACCCAGTAGGACATGTTGTACCAGCCTGCGTTCTTGCCGTCCTCCAGAAGAGTGAAATTGAGGTAGTCGTAGTAGTAGGGATCTTCGACCGTGAGCGTGATGCTAGCGTTGGTGTAGAAGGAGGTGAGGCCGACGGTAGGCGCAACATCATGGAAGTTGATGTACGATGTTGCCGTCACAGGGGTCCTGCTGCAGCAGGGCAGCGCCGTCGTGTTGGCCGTGGCGGTGAGGGACAGGGTCTGGTTGACTGGCGTGAACGTGGAGAGCCTTCCCACGTCCCCGTAGGTGGTCCCCAGGGTCCCCGCGCTCCACGTGTAGTTGTAGAACGGGGAGTCGGTCGCGTTCAGCGCGGCGGAGGCGTTGAGGAGGGCTACTTGCCCCACGGGGAGGTTGTAGTGGGGGACTGCGGAAGAGTTTGGCGAGGTGAGGGCCTGGACATGGATGGTTACGGGCTGGCTGGAGCGGGTCATCGCCCCTTCCTCGTCTATGACACTGACTGAGACGTCGTAGGTGCCGGCACAGGGATAAACATGGCTGATGGTCGTGTCGACCCCGCTCTCTCGGACCACTTGGGCGGGGTTACCCTCCGCTGAATGGATCACTTGGACCGGTGCCTGACAGGATGGGGGAAGGAATGAGAAGGATGAGGTGGGGTGAGGGGTGGAGAATGCGGTGGTGCCGTCGCCGAAATTCCACTCGAAGGTCAGGTTGAAGCGGTCTCGTGGGTTGAGATCGCTGGCGTAGGTGCAGAGGAAGACTGGCATGCCGACCTTGACATGAGTGGCGGACCGGTTGCCCAGGATCGGGCTCGTGAATGGGGAATAGGGGACGTACGCCGTAGGTGACGGGCCATGGAGCGACCCGGACTGTTCGGTGACGTTCCCAAAGGGCGCAAAGTTTTCCACGAGGAGGGTGGTGAAGTTTCGTGCTTCCGCTCCCGTAAGGGTGTCAACTCCGGTAAGAGTGACCACGTAATCCCCGCTCTCGACATAGGTGTGGTAGGCCGTGCTTCCGAACCCTGACTGGCCGTCTCCGAAGTTCCATTGATACTGGATGGCGGAGCAATTCTGGCTGCCTGAGGGAAGGCAGCCACCGGTGAACTGAACGGGAACCCCTTCGTACAGGGTAGCGAGACTGGACCCGTTGGGGTTGTACGTCGACAGAGGGGTGAGCATAGCCATATGGAACCTGGGAGAGAGAACGGTGACATTGACGGAGGCGAAGACATAGTCGAAGTTCGCATCGTAGACCATGATGGTGACGGTGTACGTCCCCACCCTCGAGTAGGTGAAGCTCTCCTGTATTGTGGTGTTGGCGGTGCAGTTGTGTGTGTAGGTCTGGGCCGACCAGCTGCACGGTGGTGCAATGTCCACCTCCGTGGCGTTGGTGCGGCTCTGGTTGGAGGTGTTGAGGGCGCCGAAGAACCAGTAGACATGGTAGCCTGCGGCAAAGAGTTCGTTATGGGGGATGCCAGGGATGCACCACTGCGAGGGGCTCCCTCCCACGGGCGCACACGTGCTTTGGTTGTAGACGAGCCCGCCGGTGATATGGCCGGTGAAGTGGGCCACTTGCCCCAGGGTGAGCACCCCACCTTGGTTGACGGTGAGATCGGTGACCCGCAGACCGTGGGGACCTTGTGGGGAGGGTGAAGCGTGGGCCACGCCGGTGAACGCGGCGAGCACCATGACGACGTTGCCGAACCAGGCGAACCACTTCAACTTCGGGTGGCGGTGCATGAAATCGTGGAAACGGTGCGCTCGACTCAGCGGTTCGACGATGTCACCTGGAACACTTTCGGTCACGATTTTCCCCCCGCGCGCGGCTCATAGTGGTGCTGGTAGATAAATCTACTCATTCGACCAGATGGTGTCGTTGCTTCTTGACTCGTATATGTGGTAACTGGCGAACGGGTTTCACGAACAAGGGCGTTACGTTCTTACTTCCCCTATTTACGGCTTGCTGGCGTTCGCTCGCAGCCGGGCTGGACGAACGAAAGTGGTTCGCCCCTCTGTCGGACCGTAGACCGACCGAAAGGGTGGGTTTTCCGGGCGATCATTAACCATGGCTACGCCGCGGTGGGGGTATATAAACCGACAAA
>JAKBKR010000077.1 GCA_021832495.1 bacterium
TATAGTTTCCAGCTTCCATCGTCCGGGAAAACCGGTCAGGGAAGGTGGTCAAGTTTTATACCCTACCCGGTGATTATAGGTTACACCCACCATGGCCGACGCTTCCGCGCATGGAGATGCAGTGAGTAGTGTCTCCAGTAGTTTTTCAAGGGAAGTAGCGATCTCCCGGGTCGTTCAGACCCTCGGGGTATCTCCCCAACAGGGAGAACGGCTGTACGAACTGGGATTGAAGACGCCCGAAGATGTGCGCAAGGCGCCGGATGACATCCTCCGAGAGGCGGGTCTCTCGGACCAGGACATCGCGAACACGCGCCAAGGGACCCCTATGGAAAGTGGGGTTAGCGATGACATGCTCGAGAAGTGGCTCGAGAACCGGGCCCGTTCCAGCCGGAAGAAGGGAGCGAAGACCGCGTCGGCACCCTCCGTTCCCGACGGTTCGGACGACACCTTCCGCCGGTGGGTCGCCGGGGACGACAGCGCCTTTGCCTCCTGGCTGAAACCGACGGAACCGGACCGCCCTTTGGAACCGCCGGCCCCATTGAAAGAGGCCACCCCCGAACCGGTCGCCGCCCCTCCCGTGGCTCCGACCCCTTCAGTGGAAACCCATTCCACGGAACCCTCACCTGAGAAATCCGCCACGGAAGGTGCGCCGCCACCCCCCATACCGGCCGCTTCCCCCCCTCTTGCCCCATCGGGGCTCAAGGACGAGGAATTCGGAGCGTGGGTCCAATCAAGCCTCGAGGCGATCTCGGCAGGAAAGGTGGATCTGGAAGCCTTTCGCTCTCAGGCCGACCGGTTTTCCGCGGAGATCCGACTCCTTCGGGAGAGCGTGGCCAAGCTGAGTGACACCCTGACCGAGGTGCGCAAAGGGGCGGTCGCTCAGATCAAGTTCGTCCGCACGCGGGAGATACGTATCAAGGAGGAGGCGCTCGCTGCGAAGGATGCGGAGATCGCATCGCTCCGCGAGCAGGTCGCCTCGGGCAAAGGGGCCGCATCGGCGGAGGGGGGAAAGGATGGGAAGACCCGCCCCGCGCCATCCTCTATCGCCGCGATGATGGAAGGGGTGCGGGCGCGGGAGAAGGTGCTGGTGGCCCGGGAGGAGGAACTCCAAGCGCGGGAAGAGGAGCTCAAGCTTCGCCTCGCGGAGGCCCAGAAGCTCAAGAACCCGCTCTTGCTCCGAGAACAAGAGATCGCGAAGTGGGAGCAGGACCTCCGGATCAAGGACGAACAGTTGAAGGCCCAGATGCGGAAGTTGGAGGCCGACCGGAAGGCTACCCAGGACCCGCAGACCCTAGAAAAGCTCCGTAAGATCGAGGACCTTGAGGCCGAGATCTCCCGGAAGGAGGCCGAGGTCAAGGCCAAGGAGAACTACCTAGCCCAGCGGCTGGATGAACTGCAGGGAAAGCAGCGCGAGATCGTGGACCTCGAAGTGGAAAAGCAAAGCGAGGATTTCAACCGGGAGATGAAGGTCGAGCGGGCCAAGACCGGGGTGCGTCGCCTCGACGACCTCCTCATCGGTGGGCTCCCGATCGGGAGCAACGTCCTTGTCAATGGTACGAAGCACACGGGGAAGGAGATTCTGTCCATGTACCTGGTGGCCGAGGGGCTCCGGCGGATGGTCCCGGCCCTCTGGGTCCTCACCGACACCGACCCCGAGTCCGTCCGTTCGTCGATGACGGCGATCCTGCCCACGTATCCGGAGTACGAACGGCGGGGACTCATCCGGTACGTGGACCTCTATTCGAGCAGCCTCGGGAACACCACCGCGGATGAGTTCACGGACCTCATTTCCCTTCGGGAGGAGGGGGCCCTGGACAAGCTCGCCGATGTGACCGACGCTGTGGCGAAGAAGTTCCTCGAGAAGGCCAAGTACTACCGGCTGGTCTTCATGACGATCAGCACGGTGACCGCCCATCTCGAGATCCCAGCCATGATGCGCTTCCTCCAACCGTACGCCGGGAAGCGCCGGAGGGAGAAGGCCGTCTGCTACTTCCTCGTCGAGACGGGGATGCACGAGGAGGGGGACATCGACTTCCTCGGACATCTCATGGATGGCTCGATCGAACTCAAAGTGGAGCAGATGAAGACGTTCTTGTCCGTCAAGGGTATCTTGGACTCGGTCCAATCCCGGGCCTGGATCAACTACTCCTTCTCCAAGACAACGTTCGAGATGGGATCCTTCTCCCTCGATCACATCCGGTAGGGGTTCGACCGTGGTGAAAGGAACGCTGCGCAAGCAACTCCGTCGGCTTCGGATATCGAACGTGGCCGCGAGCAACCGGGAGGAGATCCCCTCCCCCAGCGACCGCGCCCTACGGACCATCATGGCGGACATCGAGGAGCGGAGACGGCTCCACGAGCGGCTGGAAGCCGCCCTCGCAGAGCAGCAGTCCATCCCGCGACCCGTCCCCAACGGGACTCGCTGGGCGGAAATGGACCGCCGGGAGAAGAGCATTCAGGAGGCAGAACGGGCCCTCGCCCAGCGAGAGGAGGCCTTGCGGGCGCACCTCGAATCGTATGAGCGTCGACGCGGCGAAATCTCGGACGAGAAGATCCTGGCCGAGCTCCGGAAGCTGGACGTGAAGCTCGCCAACCTGTCCCCTTCTTCGCCGAAACCTCGACCCGAGGTCACGCCCCAAGGCCCGGCATCCTCGGTCAAGCAAGAGCCTGAGGCCGAGGGGGACGAGGGTACCCCTCCCAGGACCTTGACGGCGCATGATGGCACAGGGGTATCCCGTTTGGACGACCTTCTCGGTGGCGGCATCCCGATCGGGTCGAACGTGATGGTGATAGGACCCCGGCACTCTGGCCCCGATGTCCTCGGTCGATTCCTTGCGGCAGAAGGGCTCCGCCGGTCCATCCCGATGGTCTGGGTCCTGACGGATCAGGACATGGATTCCATCCAGGAGGGTATGACCGCGATCCTGGACAATTATCGGGAGTACGAGCGAAAGGGGCTCGTGAAATACGTAGACCTCTACTCCACCCGGATCGGCTCCGCGGAACTGCACGAGAATGTCTGGCATATCTCGGTCACGGAGTCCGATGCCTTGGAAAAACTGGAGCACGTGGTGGGGGAAATCGCCGCCGACTTCGCCAAGAGTGGGACCCATTTCCATCTCGTCTTCCAGTCCATCAGCACTCTCACGGCGTCCCTCGACTCCCAAGCCATCCTGAAGTTCCTCCTTCCCTTCACGGGCCGAAGGCACCGAGAAGGGGCCGTGTCCTACTATGTGGTCGACCCCGGGATATCCCAGCCTGGGGAGATCGAGCTCCTGGAACACATGATGTCGGGGTCCTTGAACCTGAAGAAGGAGGGAGAGAAGTTCTTCCTTTCGGCGCAAGGGATTGCCGACGAGGTGCGTTCCCGAGGGTGGATCCAATACACGTTCACGCGCAGCCGGTTCCAGTTGGGCTCGTTCTCCCTGACCCACATCCGGTAAGGCTTCGGACGGGCCCGTAGCACACTTATATAGGAGTCCGGGGTTGAGCTTCCTGCCAGGCTTTGCCGGGGGGTTAGGCGTCCCCTTGTACACCAAAATCGTCTTCAGTGGGGGCGAAAGTCCGGGGCGGCGTAGCGCGAAGAAGGTTGCCAGTCGGAAAGCTCGATGACCCTCCTGACCCTCCGGGCCAGTTGTATCGCGACGGGTTTCTGGAAGGAAGCCCTAGCGGTTATCCATCGCGGGCACCGGGCGAGGTCCTGACGGGAGCAGCCTTACCGTGACACGCTGGCGCTGAAGGAAAACCGGGAACGAGAGCGCCGGCTGGGCCACAGCCTCCTTCGCGAGGCGTCCACCCGGACGGCCTGGTACCGGCCCGCTCGGAGGGAGCGATTCTCCCCGGGGACGGTCGCCCTCTATGCGAACATCCCGACGGCCTCGCGCTTCACGTCCTCGTCGCCGAGGACCTTCTCGATGGCCCGCTCGAAGTCGCCTTGAGTGACGAACTCACGCTCTTCCCGGATGGCGTTCATCCCGGCCTCGGTGCATATCGACTTGATGTCCGCCCCGGTGGCGCCCTCGGCACGCTGACCGATCAGCTCGATATCGAGCTCCCCCTTGATGTTCATCGGTCGCACGTGGATCTTGAGGATCTCGACCCGGGCAGGGTACGACGGGACCGGGATCTCGACTATGCGGTCGAAACGGCCCGGTCGGAGCAGGGCATCGTCCAAGATGTCAGGGCGGTTGGTGGCCGCGATGATCTTGACGTTCGTCGGAGGCTCGAACCCATCCATCTCGGCGAGGAGTTGCATGAGCGTACGCTGGACCTCACGGTCCCCGCTCGTGGCCACATCCAAACGTTTGGCACCAATGGCGTCCACTTCGTCGATGAAGATGATGCTGGGAGCCTTCTCCTTCGCCATCTCGAAGAGCTCCCGTACGAGCCGGGCCCCTTCCCCGATGTATTTCTGCACGAGCTCACTGCCGACCAACCGGATGAAGGTCGCGTTCGTGTGGTGCGCCACCGCCTTCGCAATCAGGGTCTTCCCGGTGCCCGGAGGGCCGATAAGGAGCACTCCCTTGGGTGGGACCACTCCGACCTTACGGTAGAGTTCGCCGCGGAGCAAGGGATACTCGACCGCCTCCCGGACCTCGCGTAGCTGCTCTTCAAGACCCCCGATGTCCTCGTAGGTGACGCCCGGGCGGGTGATGATCTCGCTGGCGGTCACGAGCGGGTCCACGGACGGCGGAAGTACGCCCATGACGGCAAGCGTCTGCTTGTTCAGCGCCACGCGTGAACCTAGAGTCAGCTTGACGGACTCGACGTTCTCCGCCGAGTTCACGACGAAGTCTGGACCGGTGGAGCTCTTGACGACCACCCGGCCATCGCTCAGGACATCCCGGACCGTCCCGACGATGAGGGGAGGATATCGCAACCGCTCGAGTTCCGACTTGACCCGCTTGTTCTCGCGTTGGAGCCGCAGTATCTCGCTCTCCATGTACTGGCGCTCGCTCTCCACGCGCTTGATCGCCTCCGCGAGCTGCAGATTGCGCAGCTCGAGGAATTCCCGCCGTGAATAGACGTCTTCCCCCGGGGTCGTTGCTTCCTCGCTCATTCCTTCCGGCCTTGATGTAGATAAGTACGGCGCTGCATATAAAGCATTGATGGCGGACGGGGAGTGGTCCTCGGAGGAAGCCCGGGCCTTTGCCCCCGGTCATGTGACGGGCCTGTTCGCTCCCGTCACTCCGGGGAACGATGTTCGAGCCTGGGGGTCAGTTGGGTTGGGGATCGTCCTGAACAAGGGCGCCCGGGTCCGGGCTCGGGCCCGGAGGGGTTCAGGAAGCTCCCTCCAAGTCCATAGCCCGACGCTTAGCTGCGGGCTATCGATAACCGAGAAGGCCGTTCGGGGCCTCTGGGACTCCGCCCCTTACCCGGGGTCGATCGATGTGGAGATCGTGCACGAGCTTCCCGTGGCGCGCGGTCTCGGCATGAGCGCCGCGGGCACCCTCGCCGCCTCCCTGGCCGTGGCAAAGCTCCTCCACCTTCCAGAGTCGGCGGCGGTTGTCGCCGCCCACACCGCGGAGGTCGAGGGCCACGGGGGACTGGGGGGGGTTCCAGCTATCCTTGGCGGTGGAGTTGAAGTGCGTCGGACAGCAGGGATACCACCCTTCGGCAAGGTCGAACGTACCCCCTTTGGAATGCCCGTGCTCGTGGCGTGCTTGCCCCAACCCTTGGAATCCCCACCGCTCCTTGGGGACGCCCACTTTCTCGCACAGGTCACCCGGGCAGCGCAGGACCTCTTGGAAGCGGTGCCCTTGCCCCCCGTTCCGACGGACAGCCTGATGCAGCTCTCGTCTCGGTTCACAGAGAGGCTCAGCCTAGCAACGCCCCCGCTCAAAGAAGGATTGGACCTCCTGAGACACCGGGGGATCGTGGCGGCACAAGCAATGCTAGGGAACACCCTCTTCACCATCGGGTACGAACCCGAGGTAACACGGGAGCTGGAGGCGAAAGGGTTCACCCTCTACCAACTGCGTGGAGGGTCTTCCGGCGCCGCTTTGGTCACCGGTTGAACGTGCGATCGGCCCCCCTAGAATAGGACCTCAGATCGTTGAAGTCCTCGGGGATATAGGGATGGGAGGGGGCGCTATTGCTTGTTCGGACTTCGCCTAGGACGGACGTCGGATCCAAAGTGGACGAACTGGACGACCACGAACGCCGCCATGACCACGACCAGCAGCACGGCGAGGGCATTGGAAAGCGGGATCCATCCCTGCAGGGCGCAGTAGACCGCGCTGATGGGTAAAAGGATGGAAACGACACCGAGGCCGAGGGTGGATGCCTGCCACCACACCGGGAAAGCCACCGGTTGCCTTACGCCTCCACGATCGTGCTTTCCACCCACGACTTCACCTGCTCCCGTCGCTCCTGATGCTGTTCCAAGAACTTCTGCACCCGGGGGATTAGGCGTCCCTTGCACTCGCCACACAGGAGTTCCCCGCTCCGGCAGGTCCGGGTAATCTCATCGAACTCCGCATCCTTTTCGGCGAACTGCGTCCGCCAGAGCGCCCATATCGAGCATATCTCCGGAACAGCCCCGAGCTTGCGCTGCTCCGCTACCGTGGCCCGTCCGCCCGTGAAGGCATGGGAGAGCTTGCGCTGGACATCCTTGGGGCCGTCATTGAGGTAGATAGCCCCCTCCCGGGCATCCGAAGAGGAGCTCATCTTCCCCGTACCCTGAAGACCGGGGATCAGGAGGTTATGCAACAGAGCCGGCTTCGGGTACCCAAGGGGATCGGCAACATCGCGGGTGATCCGGAAGTGGGGATCCTGGTCGATACCACATGGGATGAGGCAGGGGATCGGCCGCCCCTCCTTACGTGAGGGCAGGAACGCCGGGGCAGATTGGAGGGCGGTATAGAAGATGCTCCCGATGTTGTTCTCCGGTGAGAACCCGAACACCGCACGGGCGGTGGAAAAGGTGACCCGGCGGGCCACTTCCAATGCGATCGGGTAGAGGGCCCGGATGGACCGGGTGTCGAAGAGCACGTGGACGCGCCGGGGATCGAATCCGGGAGCGAGGAGGTCATAGAGGTTCTCCAGCCCGAGGCGGTGCGTGTCTTGGAGCGTCAATTCCCGTTTGAAAAGGAACCGCTCGTCATCCGTGATCTGGACCCAGAGATCGACTCCCAACCGCTGCTGGATGAAGGAGCAGAGCTCGAACGGGAGGAGATGACCCAGGTGGACGTCTCCGGACGGTCCCCGCCCGGTGTAGAGGAAGAAGGGGTTTCCCTTGGTGTATTCATCGAGTACCCAGGGGAGATCGCGGTGGGAATAGTAGATCCCCCGTCGGAGGGCGGGAGGGAGGTCGCCACCGAGGAGCTTGGACAACCGCGCAAGGAGGGGGGGGTCGATGCGGCTGGTGCCGAAGAGTTCCACGAGCCGGTCGAAGTCGACCTTTCCCTCGACCTTCCACGGAGTGACCTGGAAGGATTCTTCGTCCTTTTCCATCGCAGCCCGGGAGACGGGGGAAAGCAAAAGGATAGCCCTCACCGACGGGTTGCCATAGTTATGAGAAATCTCATATATGCTAGAATGGTCGGACGCCCCGGTGTCCCTCCATGGAACTACGAAAGACCGTTGAGATCGCCCTGATCGCCTGGATCGCCCTCTCCGCCGCAACCACCATACCCTGGGTCGTCGCCACGACCGCCGCGACGGACCGCGCCCCAACCACGACCGACCAGGTCGTCCATCCGGGGAATTCGAACACACCGGTACCCCATTACTCCATAGGCATCTCACCGGAGTACTCCTCCGTGGTCTCCGGACAGAGCAAGACCTATACCGCTGCGATCCAAGACCCTCCCGCGGGCATCTTTGACATCGAATACACTTGGTCGCTGAGCGTCGCAGCGATGGGTTCGCTCGCCCCCAGTGGACAGAGCGTCACGTTCACTGCGAATCCGGTGAGCCAGCCGACATCGGTCACTCTGTCTGTGACCATGCTGGCCTTCGACCCGAACGTGTTTGGGGGGATCGTCTCGGGTTCGGGAGCGGTCGACGTAGAAGTTATCCCGTCGCTCCTTGTCGGCTCCGTCCTCCCCGACCCCGATCCCGCCACCCCAGGTTCGGAAGTGAGCCTCTCGGTGCCGGTGACCTATGGGGAGCCCCCGTACACCCTCGTCTTCAATTGTGGAGATGGCACTCAGATC
>JAKBKR010000078.1 GCA_021832495.1 bacterium
CCCCGGGGGCGTGTCGGGAGGGGGATTTGAACCCCCGGCCCCGGGATTTCTCCGGCTCCGAACCCGCTGTCGGCAAGTTCGGACCCATATGAGTCCCGTGCTCTAACCAGTCTGAGCCACCCCGACTTCAGGAACTGGGCTGTGTGGGCAACGGCTCGCTTTCCGGAGCGTCGGACGAAACTGGCTCCATTGGTGTTTCCGGTTGGGCAGAGGGAAGTTCGGGGATCTCTCCCACGACGTTGCTCGCCCGGATATCGATCTTCTTAAGCGGATAGAGGGGCGCCAGGCTCTTTGCCGCCAGCCGAGATAGCTCTCCGTTGAGCATATCCCGCACTAGATCTGCACCGGCCCGTTTCGCCGCTTCCTCCGTGAGCGTATCTTGTATCTTATGGCGCAACATCGCCTTGAGACGGGTCTGTAACCGGTGTTCGCTCACCGCCACGGTCTTCACGGTGAAGACCACCCCGTCCTTGGAGGTCACATCGAATGAGAGGTCGATCTTCGACCGTTTCCTCCGGGCGAGCCTTCGGATATAATCGCTCGTGAACTCGTGGCCGACGAACTTCGTGTTGGCCACGTGATTTTCCCCGATACCGACGATCTTCAGTCGGAGCTTGATGTGCGATGTGTTGGCATCGCCACTGCCCGAAACCTCGCTCAAGGTTGCCTCGGTGACCCGGCCGATGAGCTTCTCGGATTCTTCCGCGGGAGTTTCCCCGATGTCGGCGTACTGGAACATCGATGGGGCCTTGATCTTGTACCACTCCTTGAGCTTCCACTTGTCCTTGATCGTGCGCCCCTTCTGGGCCTTCTTCTCTCCGCCTTCCTTCTCCTTGGCCATTTCTGTGCGGCGTGCGATTTCCTTTGCGTAGATAAGGTTTAGGTTCGGACATCGCATGGCGTTCTTGATGGGGCTGGTGGCCCCTCTCATCCCGAGACGCCCGAACGGAAGCACGTCGTCCGGCGAGAACACTTCCCACCGACCGGGGTCCGTCCATGATAAGACGGTTACCTTCCCGTTGCGGCGGCTGCGAGCCAAGGATAACGGAAGGCGTTATCTTTCCCTCCTTCTCACACAGGACCGTGACCGAAGTGAAAACGACCGCTTCCAAGATGCCGAAGGACGCACGGCAGTACGTGCCACCGGGGATCCAATTCCAGAACCACCTCAACGCGCTCTTGGAGGGGCTTCGGGGAAAGGGGCTGAGCCGGGAGGATGCCATGGCAGCGCTCTTCCCCGGTACCATCCTTCCGGGGGACACGTACGAGGATGTCCTGACCACGCTCTTCTCCCGGGCCCATCTCATTCTCTTCGGGCCTTCGGGTAGTGGAAAGACCAATCTGGCGAAGGACCTCTGGGACCTCTTTCCGAAAGACAGCTGGGTGGTGGATGGATGCCCCCTTCAGGACCATCCGGCCAGCCTGTTGGACGAAGCGACGGCTGATCGGAATCCCCCGTGCCCGATCTGTATCCGTCGGTTCTCGCCCGACGGAACGGTGGACGCGTTCGATCCGAAGTCGGTCTCCGCTGAGAAGGTGCCCGTCCGGATCGCTCATCTGCGCGAGGGGTTTGGCTTTGCAAGGATCCAGGGCTCGTCCGAGGTCTTCCCCGACCATCTCACGGGTAACATCAATCTCGTGAAGCTGGAAGAGTTAGGGGACCCCATGAACCCCCTTGTACTTGAACCCGGCAAGCTCTTGCAGGCGAACCGGGGATTCCTCCTTGTCGATGAGATCGGAAAACTCCCCTTGGGTACTCAGAACGTGCTTCTCCAGGCACTGCAGGAGGGTACCGTGACCCCCGCCAAGTCCCGGGAGAGCTTCCCTTCCCGGTTCGTCGCGATCTGCACATCGAACCTTTCGGACCTTGACAACATCAATGACCCATTATCGGACCGGCTCACGAGCGTGCACGTGGAGTTCAACCGGAAGCACCGACGGAACCGTCGGATCGTCGAACTCGCGCGAGCCCGGGGGACCGCATTCTTCCAACCCGCCCCGTTGCTGGACACGGGAGTGCGCATGATCGAGCTTTGGCGGCTTAAGATGGCCGATGACAACCCGGACGTGGGCGAGGTCGGGAGCAATCGGACCATGATCGACATCGCGTACCGCACGGAGGCCTACGCCGAGTTGCGAGGGCACCCTATTCCCACATTCGATGATCTCAAATCCGGTCTACTCCACGGCATGCGCGGAAGGATCCGGGCGAGAAGTGGGGATTCGTTCGAACAGAACAGCCGGATGGTAGAGGATTTCGTGCAGAAGAATCTCGAGACGCTGGCGAAGCAATCCGCCACATCCTTCTGGTGCGGCTTCTTCCGCACCTCGTTGGGAGGGAACCAAAAAGATGGGGAGGCCGTGGTCACAGAGGGCCGCCGCCTCATCAAGGACAACGAGTTGCAGGCCCGGGTTGCCCAAGGTGAAAATCTCTTTGGCAACTTCCAGAAGCTCCAGGGCTACGTGACCGATCGCGGTGGTATCCCTCCCGGCGTGACCCCCTTGGCTGCGGCGTTGTCCACATTCGAGATCCTCGACCGCTTCTCGCTCTTTTCTTGCGAGGGCGTCACGGAAGACGATTAGCGGCCGACCGCCCCGCTCCGCTAGCCTTGCCGTTATCTGTAGCGGTGGTTAGGAGGAAGCGCGAGGCGCTGAAGCGTCCCATGAGGAAGAACGGTCTCGGAACCAAAGGACCTGCTCGGAGGGGTCCGACCACCCCGGGTCTCATCTCGCCCCCGTTCTCCACGATGTTCACTCTCCCCAACGGTCTAGAGGTGATCCTTGCGCCCATCCCAGATTCCCCAATCGTGTCGAGTTGGGTGTGGTACCGGACGGGATCGGTCCACGAGCATCCGGGGATCACGGGCGCGGCCCATTGGCTTGAGCATATGCTCTTCAAGGGGTCCCGTCGGTTTGGTGTCGGTGAGGTGGACCGCGCCATCGTCGGTGTGGGGGGAAACCTCAACGCCTTCACCGATCTCGACTTCACGGCATACATCTCGGTGGTGCCGAAGTATGCGGTCGACCTGCCTCTGACGATCGAGGCGGACCGGATCACGGGTGCCACGATACCGGTGGAGGAGCTCGACAAAGAGCGGAACGTGGTCCTATCCGAGCGGGAGATGAACGAGAACACCCCGGAGTTCCGGATAGAAGAGGAACTCTATTCCCTTGCCTACCGGGTCCACCCCTATCGATGGAACACCTTGGGTTATGCTGCGGACATCCGCGGCATGGACCGGACAAAGCTCGTGGAGTTCTATCAGACCTATTATCGGCCATCCCGAGCCACGCTCGTCGTGGCTGGCGGTTTCGATCTGACGGCCATCCGTCACCGGATCGAGACGCTGTTTTCCCCGATAGAGGACACCCCATCCCCGGTCCCGGTCCTCCCGGAGGAACCTCCCCAGAGTGCGGACCGGGTGGCCACCCTGCACGGGCCAGGCTCGTCCTCGCTCGTGCGCATTGCCTGGCATGCCCCTCCCGTGGGGCACGCCGATGCTGCGAGTGCACTTCTCCTATCGGCCGTCCTTGGCGGGGAGACGGAACTGTTCACTCCAGGGTACACTTGGGGACAGTCCCGGGAACATCCTTCCTCCCTGCTCTATCGAACGCTCGTGGACACCGATCTGGCGATCAGCACCGGATGTGAGTGGCAACCCTCCATTTATCCGGGGCTCTTTTCCCTCCGGGCCCGGGCGGCCGAGGATGTCCCACTAGAGCGGCTCGAATCCGCGATGACGAACCTTGTGGAGAAGGTACGTCGGAACGGGGTAGCTTCGTCGGAGCTCGAGTCGGCACGGCAACGATTCCGGGTGAATGCGGGAACGGTCTGGTCGGGGACGACTCTCGCGGCTTTCCGCCTTGGATATTTCCGCTCCTTGGGAAGCATCGCATTGGAGCAGAACCTTTTCCAACGCACTCAGTCCCTCCGTATCCAGGAAGTGAACGCTTTTGCCCGAGGTCTTTTTGACAGCCCCCGGACCATGGTGCGGTTCGTACCAGAGGGGACATGAGCCTATCGCCCGCGCGATTGACACCGGAGGCCAAGGAGATGGCGGAGAAGCTCGCCCAGCCCCGCCTCGGCCGGTACCCTATTCCCAGTTATGATGGGGCTTCCCTCCCCAACGTCGGGGTCAGCGCCTTCGTCCAGACGGGGGGTAAGGGAAGGGAAGGCCTGCTTCCACCGCTCCGTGCGGAATATCGCCAGCCCGAAGAGGCAGGAATGTCGATCGTGTTCCTCATCGACTCGTTCGGTTGGACAATGCTCGAGCGAGCCATCGCCTTGGCGGAGCGGGCCAATGAGCGGGCGCTCATGGGACACCTCGCCGACTGCGCCCGCCCCCTTACGACCGTCTTCCCTTCGACCACCAGTTCTGCCCTCGTCTCACTCTCGACAGGAATGGCGCCAGGCACGCATGGTATCGTGGGTCACACAGAGTATCTTCCGGCATGGGGGACGGTGCTCAACATGCTCCGGATGGCGCCCTCATGGGGAGGACCCCGGGACCTAGCCGCCGGAAAGGGCTATCGACCGCAGGACCTGGTGAGCCATCCCAGCCTCTTCCGACGCGGACTGGGTGCCACCGCCCTGACCAAGTCGGACTTTGAAGGGACGGCCTTCACGAAACTGCTCTACGACGGCGCCGAGTTCCAAGGGTACGTCTCGCTCTCCGATCTCAGCCTCCATCTGCGCCGGATCCTGCTGCGTCGACCCGACCAACGTCCCCGCTTGCTTTGGGTGTATTGGGACCTTCTGGACGCGGTCCATCATCTCAACGGCCCGCTGGATGAGCTCGCCCTGAGCGAACTCACACACCTATTTGGGGCCGTGGCCGAGGCGGCGTCGCGGATGGGTCCCACGGAACGGGAAGGGATATCCCTTTACGTCACAGGGGACCATGGCCAAGTGCCCATCGACCCGCTCCGGGCACGCGCCGCCCACCAGGACCCGGTGCTCATGTCGCTCCTCCATCGCCCCCCTTCGGGTGAAAAGCGCGCCGCCTTTCTAGAGGCAGCCCGCGGGAAGGGACGCGAGCTCGCCGCGTACCTCGGCACCTGGGAGCGGGAGGGGTGGGCCCTGCTCCCGGTCGCCGACATCATGAGCCAGGGGATCCTGGGTCCCGCACCATTGCACCCGGAACTCCGGGACCGTCTCGGTGATTTCCTGCTCTTGCCACCGGACAGCGAGACGCTGTACTATCGCCCCCCCGGTTCCCGGGGAGCTGAGGACCGGTTCCTTGGCGGGAACCATGGGGGCCTGACCCGAGAAGAATTGCTGGTACCCCTTGTGACCACGACGATGAACGACGTGGCGGGGTGGTGAACATGCGGAGTGCGTTCGACCTTGAGCGATTCGAACTCCCGGGAGGCATCCCGATCGTATTCCAACGGTTTCCTCGAACGAGCGGCATCTCAGTCGTTTCTTGGGTAGGTGACGCTTCGACTGCGCACGATAAACGCGGAAAGGAAGGGTTGGCGACCCTGACCGGGCGGCTCCTCAAGTCGGGGACGAGTCGACACACCAAGCGGGTGCTGGCCGATGAACTCGATCGGATCGCAGCCAGCATCAGCGTGGAAGTGGATGGCGACGCGACCACCGTGGAGATTCGTGGCCCCACCGTTCTCGAGGACCGACTGATCGAACTCCTGCTCGAAGTGGTGTACGATCCGGTGTTCCCCTCGGACGAAGTGGACCGCGCCCGCCGCATGACCATCGAACGGTTGCGGCGCGACCTGACGCAGCCCACATCCCTTTCCGAACGACGCTTCATGGAGGCACTTTTCCCCCCGGGGCATCCCTACCATTACAGCCCCATGGGGGAAGTGCGGTCCGTGGGCCGGATCACTCGGGCCGACCTTCGCGAATTCCATCGCAGACACTACACGGCGCCCGGGTCAAAGTTCGCGGTGACATCGAGCCGAGATGCGGAAGAGGTTCTCGGCACGTTGCGACGGGCTCTTCGGACCCACGAACTGAGCGACCGACCGGTCCCGAAGGTAAGCCCTCCCAGCGTGCGGGAGCGTAACGGGGGGTCCCCACGGGTGTTTCCCGTGAAAGGTTCCCAACAAGTGAGCGTGATCGTGGGAGGACTTGCTCCCGCGATCGGCGACCCGTCGCGGCCGGCCTTGGAGCTCGCCCATGAGGTACTGGGCTCCCGACCGGTACTCTCCCGATTGTTCCAAGTGGTCCGGGAACAGAACGGGCTCGCCTACTACGCCGACAGCAGTCTGCACATGATGAAACGCGGGGGATACTGGCTTGCGACCGCCGGAACGGCCCTCTCATCCGTGGGTCAAGTTCGCGATCTCCTCCTCAAGGAAGTGCGGGAGATGGGGAATTCAGAAGTGCCTCCCAGTGAGCTCGACACCATCCGAAACAGTTACATCGGCAGTCTTCCGCTCCTTCTGGACACACCCCAGTCGGCCCATACCCTCGCCCAAGAGGTGACTATCTATGAACTCCCGCTCGACCATCTGTTGCACTGGCCCGAGAGGCTCAAAGAAGTCTCTCCGCGGGAGCTCCAGGAAGCCGTGCGTACCCGGCTGGGTTCCTGGTCGGATCCCTTGGTCGTGCTTTCCGGGCCCCCCTTCCCAGCCACCCAAACCGATACTGCATGACCTCCCTTTTCGATGCGCCCGAGGTCTTGACCGATACCGGCAGTGATTTGGAGGGTCGCCGCGCACTGCTCAAAGTGTTCTCGAGCGCGATCGCCGGGGCGGATGCCTACGCAGCCGTACGTTCGGCCGTGAACAAAGAAGGGAATGATCTCCGGGTAGGTAACCTCTTCACACATACCTCCCGGGTGAAGGAGATCGCGTTCGTGTCCGTGGGGATCGCCGCTGTCCCGATGGCCTCTGCCTTGGTGGCAGCCTTGGGAGACCTCGTCACGCAGGGGTTGGTGATCTGCCCGGAACGGGAGGCCACGGGTCTCCCGTTCCAAGTGAGGCAGGTTGTTGATACATCCCTTCCGAGCTCAGCGGGGGCAGCAGCGGCCGAAGAGGCCCTCGAACTTGCCTCGGGTCTTGGAAAGGGTGACCTTTTCATTCCCCTGATATCGCCCGGAGCCCTTGGGATGCTCGCCACGCCGCAGCCGAAAATGGCCCGGGAGAGCTTCCTCCACATCTTTGAGCAGGTCCGAAGCACGGTCCGGAGGGAGGGGGCATTGAATGAGGTGATGGCGGCCCTCTCGAGATCGCAAGGGGGACGGCTTGCCCAAGCCACACGCGGCGCCAAGACCGAAGCTCTCGTCGTTCACAATGGTGGAGCCGCCTTGACCGGAGGGGGACCGGCTACCCGACTGACCGCGGAGGTCTGGGAACGGGCACGCGAGTGTCTGGACGAGGCGGGGATTCAACCGAACCCGCTGCACTCGTTGCCAGGTACGCTCCCCTCGGGGCCTGACGATAAGATGGCATCGAGTCAGACCCGAGTCGTGGCAGTGGCCGGACCGATAGAGGCACTAGAGTCGGCGGGGGACGAAGCGGGTCACGCCAAGCACACCCCTCGCCTCCTTTGGGTCCACCGAGACGGCCCGCCCGAGGCACTGGCCGCCCAGTTCGTCCAGGAGGCCGAGGCGGCGTTCCGCAGGCCGTACCCGGCGAATTTCCGGGGCCAGGCGGCCTTTGCTGGGCTTTCCCTGGGAACTGCGGAAGGAATGGAATCTACGGACCTTCTAGCACGATTCCTTCAGGCGGGTCGGCAGGAGCTGCACCGGAGGGATGTCACCCTTGGGGTACTGTACACGGGAGGTTCTCGACCGCCTCATGTGAAAGGATGCGTAGGACTGACCGATGTGGCATCCGAGCCTGTGATGACCGGGATGAAGGGAGGCTTCACGGATGTTGGTGTCGTGGCCGTCGCTTGGCGCACACCGCAGCGAGGTCGTTCGCACCGATGAATCCCTAGGGTATGCGAGCTCGGGTGACGGTAGGGTCTATAGTTTCCAGCTTCCATCGTCCGGGAAAACCGGTCAGGGAAGGTGGTCAAGTTTTATACCCTACCCGGTGATTATAGGTTACACCCACCATGGCCGACGCTTCCGCGCATGGAGATGCAGTGAGCAGTGTCTCCAGTAGTTTTTCAAGGGAAGTAGCGATCTCCCGGGTCGTTCAGACCCTC
>JAKBKR010000079.1 GCA_021832495.1 bacterium
TAGTCTCTGAGTAGTTCTATCTCAGCGACTCTGAGCTCTTCTAACTGAAGAAACTCCTCGACGGGTGACCGCAAGCTCCCGGAGGACTCATGCGTCCAGTGCCCGGCATTGTAGCTCATGGTCCATCCTCCGTGTCAACGAGCCGCTCCCGGAGTTCGATCATCGCGTCGATGATCTTCGACAACCACTTGCGTTCCTCCGGTTGCAATCCTGGGATGGCCGTCGGGTCCGGGTTGGAATCCACTGCGAGAATCGCCAGGAGTTTTCCTGTCCGAGTCCGGATCATGTCCTCGCTCAGTTGGAGACCTCGGAGTCCCGCCGAGATTGCATTGCGGTCCTGGAGGTCCTGGGCTTCCTCCAGTAGTCGGCGCGTGAGCGCCCGGTATTGTCTGAGCCTAAGGTAGAAGTCAGGACCGAGGTCGGTCAGTGCAGCTTGAGTGCGCTCGATGTGCAACCACTCATGCATCGTACGTGTTGTCAGAGGAGGCATGACCAGGGACGCCGCCGTCATTGGATGATCCTCTTGGCTTCTGAGAACGCTTCAGCCGTGATCTCCTCCAGGTCAGAGAGGGATGGAACCTCAGTTCCAGGGTGCACCTGTGCAAAATGGTCAATCAAGAGCCGACGGCCGATCTCTTGAGTGGTCGACTGGGCGATATGGTCCCAGAGACATACGGGGCACATCAGGATGTATGTGTGCAACGCGCCATGGCCCCGGTCGTTGCTCCACTCACGTCGTACTCTGATCATGTCACAGCCCCCGTGATCCTGGCGATCGAGTTCGCTCAGCGGACGGTTCTCCTTTCCTCTGTTCAGCTCCTCTCATGGTGTCCCTCCTTTCAAAGGAGCTTGACTAGGAAGGCGTCGAGCCCTCCACAGTTGACGGATCTCTCCCAGGTGATGAGGAGTGAGCAGCTCGCTCGATCGTTCGGCAATGTAGGTGTCGACAGCCTCACGCCACAATCGTTCCATCGTGGGGGGCGGGGCCGTCACTGAGATCTCCGTTGAGGCATCGGTCACAACGCCCTCCAGTTCCCGTTAGAATCACGATACGCAGCATTCATGCGCTCGAGTTCTACCAACGCACGTAGAGCGGCATTAGCTCCTATTCCGAGTTTCTCCGAGAGGTCCGCTGGTGTGGCCCCTTCCCGGCACGCCCGCAGGGTATCCAGGAGCGCAGCGGTGGGTGCCATTGACTCGGGCTTTGGACCGCAGTAATGCACCGTGACGTGGGTCCCCTGATGAATGCCCGTTCCCGACCCCCAAGGGGAACAGATCCCGCACTGGCAGTCCTTCTCCTGGTGACCCGGCTGAGCACACTTGGGACACTTCCCACAGGCCACATTGAGGCATCCGGGCCTCAAAACCCCCTTTTCCAGTGGGGGTTCAGGGTTTTGAGGGGGGTCCACGGCGTGAAGCTCTTCGCGACTTTTTCCAATTAAGGAAACGACGGCACCTACGGCACCTACGGCACCTGAAGGCGATTTCTCCGCCG
Source organism: bacterium (assembly GCA_021832495.1). Lineage (GTDB taxonomy): Archaea > Thermoplasmatota > Thermoplasmata > Lutacidiplasmatales > UBA184 > JAJYEA01. Next base: position 1,496 of record JAKBKR010000079.1, read on the forward strand.
AAGGACCTTCAGGTGCCGTCGTCAAAATCTCGGGTGCCGTCGAATTCGACGGCACCTTCGTTTCCACTGGAACGTAAGTTTTCCCCTCTTCCCGACGGCACCCGACGGCACCCGACGGCACCTCGACGGCACCTATACTTTTCTCACCGAAGAAAGCCTCCAAGGGTGCCGTAGGTGCCGTCGATTTCACAGTAGGAGGAGCAATTGTGACGCGGAACCACTTCCGGGTCCCATTGGCAAAGCGGTTCTCCAGGTAGATCCCAACAGTCTCGAAGGTCCGTCGGACCCGGTTCAGTGCGTGCCCAACCTGGAGGGTCGTGAGCCCCTTGGGGAACGTCTCTTTACAGTTCCATAGTAGGGCCTTCTGGATCTCCTCCGCACTCACGGGCAGGCTGCCGGGAGGACGTTCACGCCAGTATGCGAGCAGCGCTCCGGTGAGCGGATCCTCCATGGCAGATTGCCCCTGTCTCGTGGTGTTCTGGTCGAATGCCCGGAGGAAGTCGTCAGCGGTCAGTCCCAGGGCAGTCGCTACCGCCTGACCGACACGCACGTACTCCTGCATCGAGTCCCTGCGGCCCGTGGGAGGATCGGTTGTGAGGATCTTTGCTGTACGGACGGCCAGCTCCAGGAGGGCGCCCAGGATGCTGGGATGCGCCGCTGCCCAACGTGCAGCGAGCTCAGAATCTGCGAGACGCTCGAGTCCCAGCTCCTCCGGTCCCGCCACATCGAGCAGCAGGCTACGCCGGAGAAGGTCTGGAGCCCGAGGCGTGGCCGTGATCCCGTTGATCAGGATCCACGGCTTGGCATTGAGCACGAGCTCGTCCCGTGTGGTGAAGAGTTGACGAGTGACGATCCCGGATCCTGTGGCCAATCGGCACACGTTGTCGCTGAAGACCGGGTCGATGTAGCTCACGTTGTCAAAGTTCAGAGTGGCATGGTTCAGGACCAGGGTGCGGAGGTAGTCGTCGTCCTCCTTCTTCTCGGGAGGACGAACATTGGAGAGGACGGATGGATCCAAGCATGATTGAGAGTAGAATGCGGACGACGACTTGCCCGCCGATTCTCGCGCCAGGAACACCACGACGGGTTTCGAGCTGGAGGGAAAGAGCAGGATCGTGACCAGGGCCGATATGAACAGTAGACGCTGGTTCTCTCCCTGCCTCCCCTCCTCCTGTGATGGACGAGGCAACAGGACAAACCGCCAGAGGTCCTCGAGGACCTTGTTGATGTCGGATGGACGCACGGGCTCCGGTAGCGGAAGCATGTGGCCTCGAGCGTCAAAGACGGGATGACCAAGGGTTTCGATCTTCCATCCGTTGGGTCCCACAGCGATGCATCGTTGCTCGCGGTCACGCATGTCGAGGCGGCATCCGATTCCTTCTCGAGGAGCAACACGGATGCTCAGTTCGACAACCCGTGGATCCGGGAGGTCCAGGTCAAGCGCCCGACCCTTGATGGCGACGGCGACCTTCTTGAGCTCGCGTTGCGGGACTGCGTCACCGAGGAGCGTGAAGTACAGGTAGCCGATCGCATCCGGGAAATCCTCGGCAGATGGGTCCAACACCTTCAGCCCGTGCTTGGTGGGGATCGCAACGCGGGCCTCCCCATTCTTCGTGCGGAATGGTCGAAAGAAGTGCTCGGTGATGAAGCGGTTGTAGATCTGATAGGCGGGCTCGACTGGCTTCTCCTCCGTCTCTCCAGTCCCACGGTTCCTGAATGGTTCAGTGATGATCGGAATCTCCCTCTCGTGGGCCCATCCTTCCCGTCCCTCCCACGGAGAGGTTGATTGCGTCCCAGTGGAACCCATGACCGCATGAACCGGGGCGGAGTTTCTCTCCGGGTGAGACCTGTGGTGCTTCTTCCCGATGGATCGCACAATCCGTAGCAGGTCCTTGTCGGAGTAGGTGTAGCGTCCCTCGGCCTGAGCAGTGCCGATTGCCTTCAGCCTCTCGAGTACGGCATCCTCCGTAGCTTCGGGTTCATTCCACAACCTGCCTGCAATCCTGGCCAGGGTAACGTCATGCGTACCTTCCGGAAACGGACGGGGTTCCCCCCAACGTGAGACCGCTACAAACCATTCCGGAGCGGGGGGAAGCGTCGCCGGGTCAAACGGGGCATAGAGCACCACCCAACCTGTTCCGCCTCCCCGTGAGTCGATGTTGGAGATCCGGCCGGCCCAGGATCCTGCCCCGCGGAAGGAGCGGAAGTAGACGTGATGGGCATCTTTCCTTGCCGTCGGGACCAGTACCGCATCTGGAGGCAGCCCCAGTTTCCGTGCGGTGGCAAGGGCGGCGTGGGAGTCCAGATCAAGTGCGACGAACTCCTGAGCAACGACTCCCCATCGGCAGTCCGGGAACTCCGCGGACCAAGCACGCAGCCGGCTGGGGTCCGAACTGGCATCCTTGTGTCCATTCGGGGTCAGAGGGCGCTTCTCCCATTTCTGACCGTTCTGAATCAGACGGACCGGGAAGAGTCGTAGACCCCTCTCGGCCATCGCCACTGCGACCGTCAGGGTCGCACCTGGTGTTTCCACCATGACTGCGGTCATTAAGCCGTGAGGGGTGCGGTGGCCGGCTGGTGGTCCTGGTTCTGTGGAGCTGGAGCCTTTGGACCCAGCTTGCTCTCCGCGAGGAGGTAGTCGATCACCGCATCGAGCGAGGAGAGCCTGGTGCGCTTCTTGACATCATGGAGGGAATCTCTTGTTCGCTTGTTCACCCGGATGATCACCCACGCTTCGGTCATACGCACAACCACATATGCGCAAGTGCATATTAAGTCAGCGGCACTTCGGCAGTCACACTTCAACCGGTATCAGTAACCCGATATGCCATAGCGCGTATGCCGATGCATGGATGTCTTGGACAGGCCGTACTCCAAGTCAGTTCTCACAACTCTTTCGGCGAGGAACGGGCGGGGAATGATGAAGGACCTGATTCATGTTGCAACCAACTGGAGATCCATAGTCTCGGCGGTCTCTCGTTTGACAGAAGCCGGTTACCTCGAGACAACGAGAGAGGTTGGTGGGAGGCGGATTCGAAAGACTGCGAGAAGTGCAGAATACCATCAAGCGCTATTTTGAGGCTTGTTTTTTTCCCCGTCTGCCAGGATCCACCGCTCGTGCTTCCAGCCAACCGATGTGCGCGGCTCCTCTCGCCTCCTCCTGTGTGTAACCCTCATTGCGTAGACGCACATACGTCTCTCTCCCCTCCTCTCTCTTCCGGTCACGCTCCTCACGAGCCTGAGCCTTGGCGAGAGGATCCGACAACTCCAGTCTACGTTGAGCCTCGTGGAGCGAGCGTTGGATCCGCTCCATCTTAGCTTGAGTGTACGATGTCCAGAACTCCGTGCCGTCAAGCGGCTCGTAGGTTAACTGAGAATATTTGCGGACCTGATAGAAGCCGAAGCTTCTCATCTGCCGGCGTAGGTAACGGATCTTGGACGGACGCTCGTGGGCCACGGCGCGGCCGGGGCGCTCCGCGTCACAGTAGACCCAAAATCGACAGGACCGCTCGCGGAACTCAGGGTCGAGGTCCTCCAGGTGCGGGATCAGGTAGAAGACGGTGATCCCCTTCGCCCGGACCTTGTTGACAGCCTTGACGAGCTCGATGTTCTCGACGGATTGCCACTGACGGTTGTACCCTCCCTCAATGGCCTCATCAGAGACAACCGCGTCGCCGAAGGACCGAGACTCGTAGAGGGCCAGCATGTCCCGTGCATCGTAGGCTACTTGTTTCGTTGGGTCGAACGCATCCGGTCGGTCCTGGGCGTCCTTGAAGGCCTTCGTCCAATCCAGGCTCTTCACCAGGTCAGGCAGGAGGTCCTCGGGAGGGACTCTGCGATCACACACCCGAGCGAAGGCCTCGGGTGATAGCTCTGGTAACAGCCGAGTGGCCGCCTGTACATCTCTGGCCGCACGCAGGGCGAGAGTGGACTTTCCCACGCCAGATTCCCCGGAGACCACGACGACGTTGTGCCACTTGCGGTGGATCCTGAGCGCAAGGAGGAGCTGCAAATAGTTCCAGCAGTCTGCTGGAGTAGGTGCATCTTTCTCCACGTGCCCATAGAGATAAGCGAGAAGGTCGTCATCCGCCATCGCGCTTGTTCCCCGCTCCGAGCTCCGCGGAGCGCCGTGTGAGCTCCTGGACGCTGGTGTCCACCCCAGAGGTCAAGACCAGGGCTGCGAACTCCCGGCGTTCGTCCTCGTGCCACTCCTCGGTGCCCACGAGCACCTCGGCAGTCGATGGATTCTTCAGCATCCACTCCACCTGGGCTCTTCGCTCGCCTTCTTCCGGCGTAGCCTCGGCTGCGGCCCACATCGACTCTAAGTCGGCAAGGATCGGCCCGCGCAGGAACGTGAGGGCCTTCTTCTTATCCACGAGGGCCACATCTCCCAGACGCTGCATGTGCTGGAGGAAGGTGGCTACCACGCCGTTGCGGTATTGTGCCGGGGCGAGGCGATTTCCAAAACCTCCCTCGAACATGTCCGAGTCGAGGCTGAGGTCGATGCGGTCTCCGAGTGCCTTCTTGTGCTTTGCGAGTTCCGCTTCGAGTACCGTCACCTCTGCACTTTTTGTTTTCTCGGGTGGGGAAGGAACATCTGCCGGGGGCAGCAACGACCGTATGATCGCAGAGGTCTTGCATCTCGGACAGAGTCGATATTTTACGCATGGCCCGAGGGAGGCCATAGGCTCCTCGTATTCAGCGATCAGCTTCCATCGCACATGACCGTCCCTGGGCTCCCAACTATGCCGGACCTCTACGAGCCCGTACCCGGCGAAGACCCTCCGCCAGAACTCCATATAGTCCAGAGAAGCCAAGAGGAGCTCGACCTGGTGCCACTGACGCGCTCGTGCCCCGTCGGGATCCAGGATGTCCCATAGCTCCCGCTGTTCCTCGGAGACAGTAACCTGTTCAAGCGTGAGTGGTCTCCTCATGCTCCCGGTCCTCACCCTCTGACGGTGGTGGCTGTGGTTTCTCTTCCGCCACCTTAGACGTGGCCCTCCTGCGTAGTTCCTCCGGGGACCTGGGGGAAGTTAGCATCTTCCTGCCCCTGGCGAATTGCTCCACGTCCGCCCGAGCGTAGGCGTGAGCCACACCGTGTACCACGCCGAGCATGTGCGACACCGCGAGCCGGTCCTCCTCGTTGTCGCTGCTCATGGTCTGTGCATCGTACACTTCGGCCAGGATAGCGGCCACGTCCTTTCTACGAGGGAAGACCCCCTCGAGGTAGGCCTCGGACCAGTGAGGCAGGAGATCCCGGACCTTGACGGTCGTACGCTGGAGTCCGTCAGCGGTCCAACTCAGTTTGTTCCGAGTGTGCCATCCCCTCTCCAGGTGATAGCGCACCCGTCGCAGAGGGTAGCGGGCATCGTACTGAGCGGACCGATCCGTGTCGACACGGTAGTACTCGGTTAGTTGCTCAGGGAGCGTGGAAGGAAGGCTTTTGGGAGGCATCCTTAGTTCCTGCCCCAAGACCGTTATCCGTTTGCCACGGACAGGGGGAAGGGGTTTCCCCCATACACGGACGGCGAATACCTCTACCCACGTCTCGCAGGAGCACCTTAGACCTGTCCGGGTCCTGACCATAGGCAGCGAGAACGTAGGCTCCTCGGCGTCTTCGGTACTGGTGCCTTTGACGGAGTGGAACTGCCATATCTCGTAGTTGTGCCACAGACGAGGTAGGTAGGGGTAGGCGGCAATCGCCGCCATTGCCGGGAGGAACAACGTGGAGGGCGTCCCGTTGACGAATTGATTGAAGGGCACATAGTCCTCGAAGACCAAAAAAAACGAGACGAAAGCGATAGGAACGGGCCACAGAAGCCACGGAACCGGAGGAGACATGCCAATCACCTTGGCGAGGGCTCGGGCTCGCCAGAGAGCCACCAGGAGGCACGCAAAGACCACCCCGGTGACAAGCAGGACCAGGAGAGGTAGCCCACCTGAGGTATCTACCCACTGAAGGGAGCTTACCGCCGGGGTCTCAACCTGGAAGTTCCATGTCGCAAAGCCAACGTGCACGGTGAGCTGTTCGACCCCGGTAGTGTTCGGCAAAAGGATAGTCGCCTGCCCGTACCCCGAGTCTCCCGGCCACGAGGTTATCGTCGTGTTCCGAGCCCACACCTGGTCTACGGGTGTCTGCAGATAGACCCTCTGTGGTATGAGCGTCCCGTTAGGCCCTGTCTCATTGGCCCAACGTGAGGTCTCGCCCCACATCCACTCTTCGACTATCACCGAGACGGTCACAGGCCCTTGACCGAAGTTGCTAACCTGGACCTGGATGCTGCTGTCGTACACGAAGTCGCCATCAGTGAGGGGACTGGACCCGAATACCGGGGGGACGCTCGGTATGTTCGGGGAGCTGATGTCCGCTTGAATGAACGCTCCAGCCCCAGGCGCTACTTCTTTCATGGGCACGGTGGTAGCATCCGCCGCGGCCTGCGGCAACGCCATCGGGAGGGCGAGCAGGAGGACCAAGAGGCACAGGACCTTTCGTGCCCTACGCCCCGGTGTAATCCACCCGTCCCTTGTGTCCATGTTCGACCAGTCCCCGACGACAGAGAGGCCCGCAGCG
>JAKBKR010000080.1 GCA_021832495.1 bacterium
CGTTGGGGGTGTTCGAGTTCATCGAGGCGCTGCTCCAGCACGTGCCGGAACGGAACTTCAAGGTGGTCCGCCACTACGGGGTGTATGCGCGCCAGCTGAGGAAGACCTTCCGGCCCGGGGCGGAGCATTGGAGTATAGAGCAGGGTCGGACCGAGGACCTGCTCACGTGGGAGGGGCCTCCGAAGTGGGTTCGGTGCCTGAAGTGTGGGGCTCCGATGGAGCGGGTGGGGTATGTGCCCGGTCCCGGGCGGGGGAAGCCCGCGTTCGGGGCTCGAATGGACGACTGGGGGGCCATGCCGGCGAGCGGGAGCGCTGCCTGAAGGTCACGAAGGTCCCGCCGAAGGCGGGCTTTGTTCTGGTTTTTCGGGACCGTCAACGGGTCGGCGAACGACTCGAACGTCACGGCCGTCCAGCAGCACATCCAGGCCCCGAACCCGCCTCAGCCTCAGACCTCTTGCCTCCCACCACAGAGCCTCACCCCGGCCGGACCGAAGCCCGCAGGGTGCCCCTATACGGTTGAGTTCCAGCAGAACCACACCTTCGACCGCTTGGGAGACTATGTCGTCTCGGTCACGGCGTACGACGGTAACTTCGACTGGGTGATAGCGACGACCGATGTGACCGTGGTCGCGCCCAAGTTCAGCGTGGCGATCAACGGAATCCAATCGGCCGCGACACCCAACGGCACGACCTCGCCTGTCGAGGGCTTCCCTGTTCAGTTCCAGGGCGCTTGCCTCAACGGCACGTCCTCCCCCCACAACTGCTCGAGCGTCGACCTCGCTTGGAACTTCGGGGACGGGGGGCTCGGGTACGGGAGCACGGTGTACCACTCATACGCCGTGCGTGGGACCTACGTGGTGACACTCACGGGAACCGACTTCACCACCGGGGCGATGAACCGGAGCTTCTCCACCGTCTACGTCTCGAACCTCGCCCCATTCCTCTCCGTGAACAATGCCTCCGGGAGCCTCACGGGCCCAGAGTTGTTCGGGTACTCCCCCTCTCCCTCCTCCTACCCCGGGAATCCCCCGGGAATCTACATGTTCCCGAGCCACCCTGTCTACCCCTCACCGTTCTGGTACAACTACACCGTTGACGCTGGAACCCCCGTGAGCGTGTGCGCGTTGGTCTACGACTTCAACTCGCTATACGGACCGAACATCACTTTCCAGTGGAGGTTCGGGGACGGGGCAACTTCGTACACCAGGCCGATCCCCCAGTACCAGATTCCCGCGGGGACTCCATGCGAGCCCAATCCCTTCCATTATTTCAGTCCCTTGATTGCACCGCAGGCTCCACCAGTTGTCCGCTCTCCTGAGTTCACGGACGCCACCCACGTCTATGACTGCCCTGGTTGGTACAACATCACGGTCCAGGCAATCGACCAGGAGCGCCTCAGCTCGAACTCCACCCCGTACCAGATCGACATTCATGTCGTCTTGCTCAAGAATCCCTCGGGGAAGCTTCCCCAGTACAACGCGACGGTCGGCCAAGTCGACTTCCTCAACTCCACAACGATTCCCGGATTCCCACAGCAGTCGGCCTTCTACAATTACACCTGGGCGGCGGGGAAGTATGGCCCGACCTACGGGACTGTGGGCAGGATTTCGGCGTTCCGGGCCGTGAGGCAGTCGGTCACCCTCACCACTCAGGCGAACACGACTGCCCTCCCGTGCTGCAGCTCGTCTCCGATTAGCACCAGCACCTACGCCAACTACTTCGACGTGAAGCCGACCGTGGGCATTGACTCAATCTACACGGAGGCATCGATCACACTCTCGATTTCGAACACTTACTACTACAACAATCTCAACTTCACCCTGCTCGAGAACGGGGTCAACGAGGGTTGGTACAACATGTCCTACCCCCAGCGAAGCGTAACCTTAGTGCCAATCAACTTCCAGATGTCCGACAGGTGGTCCGTCATCCTCCAGTATACACCCTACGGCCACTCAGGCGGGACGTACGCGAACATCGCGTGGAACTGGCAGTACGACGACACGTCCACCGACAGCTACGATGCAACCGAGCCCCCGGACTACTCGGACACCACATCGGTGTTCTTTTCCAACGGCAACACGTCGGGGCAGAACACCGTCCCAGTATCGGTGAACACCGCGGCTATCGGCGAGCCCTTCACCACCTACGTCGTCTTCTTTTCCCCCGCGCAAACCAACCTAACGGAGACTTGGACCATGGGCGACGGGACGGTCTACCACACGTCGGACTCGGCACCGAGCACCCCCGAGCCTACGATGTCGACTTGGTACCTGAGCTACGCCTACTACACGGGTTCGAACTATCTGTTCAACGTGACAGCTTGCGATGACTACCACTATTGCTCGGGGGACCAGTTTACCGTCCAGCAGACCGCCAACTTCACGGCGACTGACACGGCTCCGTTCTTGTCTGTCTCGAGCCACGGAGTAACGCTGGATGGGGTTCCGAACACCGTCTCGGTCAGGGTCTACAATCAGGACAACGCGAGCGGGGCCGCCTCCGTGGCGTGGCAGTGGGGCGACGGTCAGACGACGCTCAACACGACTGCCAGCGCAGACGGTGCCACCGTCTACGGGGTTCACATCTACCGCTATGCTGCGAAGTACGCTCTGATTGTCACGGCCACGAGCGCGGGAGGCTCCGCTTCTGCGAACTGGACCTGGATCACCGTCCAGCACGCGCCGCCAATCTCCAACTTCAGCGTGGTCACGCCGACACCGTACGCCCAGGAGCCCGTCTGGTTCAGTGGCGCCAATAGCTCCAACAGCCTCGCGGGGGCCGTCGGGCTGAACTTCGGCTGGGTGTTCGGGAACGGCCACTGGGCGGGGGGACAGGGCATCCCGGCGATGCTGGTCTCCAACACTTACTCGACCTCGGGGACGTACCACGTCACGTTGATCGTTCAGGACTCCGAGGGTGCACTGGCAGCGGTAACGAAGTCGGTTACAATCGTTTCACCCCCAATCACCTCGCCCTACCCCACCATCCCGAACGTCCTCGTCACCGCTGACCAGTTCTTTCCCATTCACGGGAACATCTCGGGGACGTCGTTCGCCGGAGTCCCCCTGCTGAACGTCACATGGAGCTGGGGCGACTCTTCGGCGAAGTCGTACGGCCTCTACTCGGGCCACACCTACCTCCTCCCTGGGACATATACCGTCAGCGCCACATTCACGGGGCCGGGCATGGGCGTCTACACGGCCACTTCGACGGCGATGGTCTACGACGGGGTGCCTACCGTCTCTTTCCCCTTCTACAACGCCGAGCTCTACGGACAGAGCCCCAAGCTTTCGGGTGGGTTCGTTTCGACCAATCTCTCTGCCGCGGTGCTGGGGGACTACGCGGACGTCGGGCAGTCTTGGAGCTTCACTTGGACCTTCGGGGATGGCTCGTCGCCTGGTTCCACATCCGGGAGCGCTTACTCCAGCCTTACGCACGCGTACAACTCGACTGGCCCTCTCACGTTGTCCGTCAGCGCCAATGGGCCCTATCCGAGCCTGGGAGCCCCGAGCGTGACAGCCCAGGCATCCGCCCTGGATCTTCCGGTTTCCTCAGAGGATGGGCTGATAAACGCATACGCGGTGATTGTCCTGCAAGTCAGCGCCTTCTCCCCTCAGCCGGGAGTGCCCTTCGGCCAATTCTACGGGACAGGCTGCACCAGTTACGTAGGCCCCAACTGCGAGTTTGTGCCCGGTATCGGGACCTTCAACGGCGACAACGACGGCGACGGCCTCACGAACATCCAGGAGATCATGGGGACCGTCACCGGGTTCTACACGAACCCCCTCGATAACCAGACGGCGGGGGATGGGCTCCCCGACGGGAGCCACGTCTTTTCCGACTCGTTCAGGGGGGCCCGGAGCGTCCAGTTCTCATCTGCCAACACCTCCTCGAACCCCGCCTCCGTGCCGGTGCCGTCGGTGGCGTACTACGGCCCGGCCATTGCGTTCAACCAGAGCAGACTGGTCGTCCAGCTCACGACTTCAGCGACGCTCTCGACTTTGGACATCAGGCTTCTCGACTCCCAAGGCCAGTCGTTCGACCTGGGGGCACCGACCTCGACCTCCCTCACGTACGTCCTCCTCCGGGCCTCGCCCACATGGGGGCCGGTTGGAATCCAGGGGCTCTCAATCAGCGCCTTCCAGACCCCCGGAATCTGGAGCGTGCAGGTCGTCGACAACGGGTTTGGAACCGGGACCATCTTTTCGAGCGTCTTGACGACCACATACTGGGCGGATCCCGGGCACGCAGACCCCCTCCGTCAGGGGATGCTCGACGGCCGGTCTGTGACCGTGCCGCTCTTCAATTGCTCGGAGCCAAACAACCCAACCACGACTTTTCAGGCCTTCAACCCGAACTCGTTCCACCCCTACACCCTGAGCTTCTTCCCCTACTCGGAGACGTACTTCAAGCTCAGCACGGAGCAGGGGGTCCCGTACGTCCTGGGGAGTAACGGCACCCTCCTGAGCACTTGGAACACCCCGTCAGCGTGCACCGCTGTGGGAATCCCCCACAAGTACTGGAGCGCGACCGCCACGTACCTAGGCGACGCCGACTTCGGTATCTCCCCGTGGAACCCCCATGCGGCTGGCGATCCCTCCCTCACGAACGGTATGAAGGCTCTGGGGAGGGCCACCTATCAGACCACCGCCGGGAAGTACGTGGACTGGGTCAACAACGCGAGCTTCTCCGACTTCGGCGGACCGTACAACAACAACGCCACCATCACCTACCCTACGGACACAATCTCGACCTACTGGGGCCCCCTGAACCCGACGGCCCTGAGTACGGCGGGCGACGGGATGCCAGACAGCCAGGCCCTCTATCCTCTGGCACCGCTCGGACTTCAGTTGACCATCCGCTCGGCCAACGACCCGAACTGCTACCTCCTGGCCGGACTTGTCGGCGGGCCTCAAGACATAGCCTCGGTCACCCTGCTGACGGCGTCCGGCCAGAACGAGCCCACCATCTACACCCCCGCACGGTTCAGCGCCAACAGCCCCTCGGCGAACTGCGATGGCCTGAACCTCGGGCTGGGGACGGTATACTTCGGAACTCAGAACTACAACTTCTCGTTCCAGTCGTCCTACTTCCTGCCCCTGGACAACAGCCAGTCCACGTTCACCCTCCAATACAATCTCTGGCAGAACCAGACGCTCAGCGCGACACCACCCAGGGCGACGGTGACCGTAACGGGCCAGATTAGGGCGTACGCGTGGGCCAACGCCACGGGCAGCAACATCTTCGCGACCGCCCAGGTCGTCCCACTGAGTCGGGCTCCCCTAATCTTCGTCAACCGAACGGGGGAGCTGCTGATGCTTCCTGGGTACGGCTACCGCTATACGGGAGCGCAGTCGTTCTACTCGTTCGACCTCAACCTCGGGTCCGGCGGAGGCCTCCCGAGGGGCTTTGTGGCCGGCACCAACGTCATCCTCGAGAGTAAGGCGTCCGTCTTCGACAGCGCAGCCAATGTGAGCCTGACCTCAAACCCGACGGCCCTCGAGTCTCTCTCCGGGTGCTCCTCGGTTATGGGCAACTCTGTTGCTACTGGTAACTCCACGGCGAGCTCGGGGGACCCCGCGATCGCCGGGACGTGGTCAGACGACGTCTCCTCGAGCCCCAGCTGCGCCGGGAGCCTCCTGCAGGACCTGCTTCCGTTCAATTCGACCGGGGGGACCTACCCCGGGCAGCAAGGCGAGTACGAGATCCTCAACACGACGCAGCTTGAACTTCTCGGGTTGAGCGCCCAAGCGGTCTACCTGGCGCCCTTCGAGCCCCCGTCCGGGTTCAACTCGCCCTCGGGGACGCCGCCCGTGAACTACCTCTCGCAGCTTTCGAGCGCGGTCGAGGGTGCCCTGAACGCGATTTCCGGTGCTCTCGTGGCGTTTGCGAACTTCGTGAACAGCCTACCAGCGCTCATGGTCTCGCTCGGTCAGGCAATCATCGGTGCCCTCAGCCAGGCGGCCTCGCTGATGATCAAGGTGTTCAATTCGGTGCTGAGCGCCCTTCAGACGTTCTTCAACCTCGTCCTATCCCTACTCTACGCCGCAGTCCAGGCCGTCATCAACGCGGTCATCGCCGGCTTCAAGGGCATTGTCAACCAGGTCGTCTACCCGCTGCTGTCTCTGTTCGAGGACACCGGGACAATTACGTCGACCGACTACAGCTCAGTGGAGGCGCTCTTCGACCCTCCGGTCCCCGTGGCCTTGCCACAAGGAGCCGCGCTCGCCAAGCTCGGAGAGGTCATTGCGATCATGCTCGCTGGCGCCGCCGCCGCGGTGACGGGATGCGTGTTGGTCAACGCGCTCCTCGACGCTGCCGCACCCGAGTTCAAGCCGGGGTTGGGGCCGGTGCTCGACACCCTTGCGTCGGGAGCGACATCTGGATCCGTCAAGGCGCTGGGGTTCGCCCTGAGGACCATTGCAGCGGGGCTGGCCGTTACTCTCGCAACAGATCTACTCTTCAACCCGGGCGCCGTTTCGAACGACGCCCGAGCCGTCGGCTTCTCCGCAGCAGTCGGCTCTGCGATTGTCGGCATTTTCACGGTGTTCCGCGGCGTGAGCGCCATAGGCGCGATCCCTGGGGAGGATCTCGCCGTCCCCGCCGTCACCACCTTCGCGTACTCCCTCTTTGCTCTCTTCATCTCGGCCACGTTTACCATCATCTCGAACCTGGTCGCGATAGCTGGAGTCCACGCTCCAACGGCCCAGATGGTGTTTGGTGTGATCGGGTTCGTTTTCGGAGCCTTCGCGTTCGGCATGATGAACCGACCACCCGTGACCTGGAGCGCGCAGCTTCTCGGATTCAACCCCGTGGACAAGATTACATACGCCGGGTCTCTGGTGTCGATGTTCGGGTCAGCCTACACCCTCATCAACTACACCACGTAGCCCAGAACGTAAGCCGGCTTGGTGACCGTGGTCGAGCGAGGTGCTGGCGTGTCAAAGATGTCATCGAGCAGCTCCGTCTTAGAGGTTGTGTCTGCCATCCACGCCGCGCATGCGTGGCTCTGTCCCACCGACCGAGCGTCTCTCCAACTCGTGCACAAGGGGGGGGGGGGCCTCTACGGGAAGAGGGACGGGAGGCTGTGGATCGTCTCGGTTTACCCCGACTGGAAGGGGGTTGGTACACCCGGCTCAGTCTCAGTGGAGACCTTCTTCCGCGGAGCACCTCCAGGCCGAGAGCAGGAGAGGTTGCTCCCGTGGTTCTACTTGGGTTTAGCCAAGGGGTTGCAGCCGACACCCGGCTTTGGCAACCCCGCGGCGGCGTTCGCGGCGGCTAGACGCGACAGGACGTCCAAGCTCGGCGCGGCGACGCTCAATGTGGGGGGGACGAGGCTACTCGCCCTGTCTTCGTTCGCCGGAATGGAGGCCGTCCTGAGGGGCGAGCCGTGGGGATCCGCCTACCGATCCGTCTCTGCCCTTGAGCGGCGCGAGCTCCTCGGTCCGGGCTACTTCCCGGTGATGTCTGGGTTTGTGCACAAGCTCACAGTGGCCGCCCCCATGGCGCCAGGGACCGTGGCGAGAGATTACACCGCGCTGGTCGACGCCGCAGTTCGTGTCGCCCCCACCGTCGAGCCCGGGTTCGGCGGGCCCCCTCTGCAGGAAGTCAGCCTCGCGGTCGAAGGCAGACCGACCCCCACGTCCCCATTCAACGAGGCCCCAGTCTACCGATGCCCCCGATGCGGGGTCCTGCGCGCGGTGCGCGAGGCGCACGATGCCAAGGGCGTCCCGTACAATGCCGCCTGCGAAGTGTGCTACACTTGTCTTTTCCGCAGCCCCCCGGGAATCAAGAAGGTCAAGGGAGACGTGACCGTGGAAATCGGAACTACGGCGGGTCCACCGTCAGCTACCCCGCAGGGCTGGATAGTAACGCCCAGCTCTAGTACCCGAGCGATCCGAATCGCCTGTCTGAACCAGCTTCACGCGGGGCAGGCAGGGAAGGTCACCGAGCTGCGCGGGCTCCACCTCGCCTCCTCCGAGGACCTCCTGGGCCAGGTCGAGCGTGCAATCCACCAGTTCCTGTCGAACTTCGACTCCGCGTTGGACAT